>JALVDQ010000467.1 GCA_027008885.1 Thiotrichaceae bacterium
CACCAACCCTACGCAACTCAACGCTGACTACGCAAAAATATGTAAAAAAGGGGGGGGATGGGTATGAATTAATCCTGGTAGACTACCACTGTTCCTGCCATTTTATCGTGCCATCCCTGTTTTTTCTTGTCCCAGATAACCCACAGGAATCCCAGTCCGAGGGCGATGGCGGAAGGGATATAACCTAAATAACGAATTATCCACTGACCGGTTGTGGGTTTTTCGCCTGTTTTTGCATCTACAATTTTGGCATTAAAAATCATTTTGCCGGGTGTTGCCTGTTTATAAACCCAGAACATAATGACTGCGAGTGCAGGCAAAACATAACTTATAAAGAAATCCAGAGGACCTTTTATCGCCTCATCACTGAGAAAATAAGATCGACCATAAACTGCAAATAACAGTGGCAGTGTGACCAGTATAATTAAAATATTATCCAGTATTGATGCTGCCACACGAGGCCAAAAGCCCATATAACGCGGTTCGTTGCCCAAAGCAGGGTTGATGTGCTCGACGTTGCTCTGAGGAGCCTGATACGGATTATCATTATTCATTTTTGGTATCTCTTGTGTTGTTATGAATGTCATTAAAGCGCGTAATTTTAACTTATTACAGGGTGTACTCCAACAAGTTTTGCTTTCCTGTTCAATGCTTCATTTTTAGACTTTTAGCAAAATAACTCAAAATAAGCTATAATTGCCTGCGAGGTCTTGATATTTTATTAATTCATGGATGAAATTATGATATATCGTTACGCCAAAAACTTTCTAAACCAATCCCCGCTAAATATGCCTAAGCTTGTTAGCTTTATACTTTTGGGTCTTTTGTCAGTAGCCTGCCAGTCAGGGTCTAAAACACCCCCCCATTTAACAACACTTAATATTGAGTGCAAAAAACCGCGTCCTGAAGTTTGCACAGAAGAATATCTGCCTGTTTGCGCCAAAAAAGATAACGGTATTCGCTGTGTCAAGGCTCCCTGTCCATCGACCGATGATGTGACGTTTGCCAATGCCTGTTCTGCCTGTGCCGACCCGAAAGTGTATGGTTATACCCCTGGAGGCGAATGCAAATAAGCAATTTAAAGGCATTCTATCCTCTAATATCCCACTATCACTTTACTTTTAAAGTAATTTAAGTACACTCCATAAATTGTTATTACTTTTCGGTTTGTTTGTATTGATTTGATTCTGTTATCGACCACTCAAAAAACACGCTAAAAACATGCAAAAAACCATGCTAAACAAAATCCTCTTTTACTTGCTGCTTTGCTTTGCTTTTTTCGGCTCTTTGCCCTCAATTGCAGCGCCCTATTCTAACCTGCTGTCACCGCTGGGCATCAATACAAATGAAGCCACGGATATGGATTCCAGTGTTCCCTTTGTTGACCTGTTTCGTCTGGCAATCCCCTTTGAACAGGCGCGACCATGGCTAACCAAAGGCAAAATCATCTATGACAAGGATGGCTGGCCAAGAAATCTGAATGGCGGACGTGCGGGTACGCGATTCATCAATAATTTTCAGCAACAAAGTATTCCGCCTGGCGAATATACCGTTCTCTACAAGGGCGATGGTGAGATTGAATATGGTGGCAGTGTGCGCGTGCTGCATCGTTCACCGGGTCGGGATATCATTACAATTCGCGGAAATGAAAGAGGCAGTATCACGGCAACACTGACCATCACCAAAACCAATCCGAATAATTATATTCGTGATATTCAGATATTAATGCCAGGCGGTATCTGCAAGGAAAATCCGTTTAGGCACATCTTCAAAAACAAAAGCAAGAACTGTGGCAAAAATGGACCTTATTTGTCATTTGCGGCACATGCAAAAGAGATCATCTTTAACCCGGATTATCTCAACTTTATGAAAGATTTTCGCGTTATTCGCATGATGAATATGTCTGGTGTGACCCGCAATAACCGCATTTCCTGGGAAAAACGCCCCAAAGTGACACAGGCAACCTGGGGAGGCAAGGAAGGCACACGCGGTGTACCACTGGAGATCATGGTAAGGCTGGCAAATCTGGTAGGCACAGACATCTGGTTTAACTTGCCGCATCGCGCCGATGATAATTATATTCGCCAATATGCAAGCTACGTCAACAAGCACCTGGACCCCAAACTGAAAGCATATATTGAATATACCAATGAAGCCTGGAATGGCGTGTTTTCGCAAACGCACTATATTCAACAAATGGGATTCCGGCTGGGTCTGGACAAAAACAAGCAAAATGCTGGCTACAAGTTTTACTCCAAACGCAGTGTCGAAATATTCAAAATATGGGAAAGTATTTTTGGTGGGCATGAACGACTTGTGCGCGTCATGGGCGGCATGTCAACTAATGTGCCACTCACTCATCTGTTACTGGGTTTTGAAGATGCCTACAAGCACACAGATGCCCTGGCAATAGCTCCATACTTCTTTGCAACACAGGAAAAACTCAAAAGAGTAAAAAATGTTGATGAAGTATTCCAGCTACTGCTGACACCAACAAACAAATATTCCGTTCCAAATATTTTAAAAGTCGTTAAAAGACAGGCAGATGCAGTCAAGCAATATGGTGTTGACCTGATCGCTTACGAAGGCGGGCAACATCTGGTTGCCTACCACACCCATGACAGCAAAGAAGGACCCAATCCCTTTTTAATCATGGCAAATAAAGACGACCGCATGTCGCATCTTTACTATGACTTTCTCAAAGGCTGGAAAAAAGCAGGCGGCAAACTGTTTGTCGCATTCTCGGCACCACGATCCTACAACTGGATTGGTAGCTGGGGTATCAAGGAATATATCACCCAAAAGGCAGAAGATGCACCCAAATACCGTGCCTTGCTCTATTTCCAGAAACTAAACCGCTGCTGGTGGAAAGGCTGTAACCGCCTTGGCAGTATCAGTCGCATGGAAAAGCCAAACAAAAACCCTGGCAAAACCGAAATGGCGCGTCGTTTCAAACCACGTTTACCCGAACGCAGAATCAGGCAAAATACCACCACATCACTTATTGTCGCTGCAAATCAGGAACGCGAAAGACAAAGAGCCATGCGTATCCGCAAAGCCATGATGCAACAGCAACGAGACAGATACATCGTTAACAAGGCATTATTAAAATTAAAACAGGAAGAAGAGCGGGAACGGATTAAAATTAGTAACCCACTGTTTGATAATGATGATTAGGGATGGCGCAATAACTCCGTTTTAGGTCAGAAGCTTTAGCTTCGCCCGTGTAAAACCACTATTGTGTCAACCTCTGCTTCAGTCATGTAGCTAAACTATGCTCTGCAATGCCTTGAATATCAAAAAATAAGAAACAAAATTTTTGTTAGATTAATTTTGCTCAGGTACTTACTTGTCAACATAAACTCTCTAAGCAAAACAGGCTTTATACAGACAACTAAAAATTGATCATAAATGATTTATTATCAGAATAATGCCCAACATTATTTCAATGAAACCGTATCATTAGTTTCTATCTCTAAATCTCGTGACCGCTTTCTTTCTTATGTTCCTCAAGGTAGCCACATACTTGATTTAGGTTGTGGTTCTGGTAGAGACAGTCTATATTTTAAGCAACTAGGATATACCATCACAGCATTTGATCAGTCCAAAGAGCTTGCGGAATTAGCAGAAAAACTCATTGCCCAACCCGTTGTGATAAACTCCTTTCAAACTATGGATTACAATTCCCAATTTGATGCAATATGGGCTTGTGCCAGTTTATTGCATTGCCCTAAAGCCGAGATTGTTCCAGTATTCAGAAAAGTGATACAAGCATTAAAACCCAAGGGGATTTGGTATATGTCATTCAAATTTGGTATGGAAGAAACGATTGATTCTATGGGGCGTTTTTTCAATAATTATACACTTGATAGTTTACAGAAATTAATCCAACAATTTGATGAATTAACCATCCTGGAAAGCTGGCTTGAAGAAACCGAACTTCGGGATGGTCAACAGAAATGGGTTAATACAATAGTTCAAAAAAGAGAAAAATAATGCCTGCACAGCAAGCGCAATATCTTATTACAGGTGACGCTGATCCATTCCTGCCCCATCTTAAAAAAGCAATTAACTTTGCAACTCATATTGATATAACCGTCGGGTTTATCCGAATTACTGGCTTACAATTGTTGGAATCAGCCTTGCAGGATGCCATTGAACGTGACATTAAAATCCGTATTTTAACTGGTGACTATCTTAACATCACTGATATTTATGCTCTGCGTAAACTGATGCTACTCAAACAACGGGGAGTACAAGTAAGGATATTTGAGAGTATGGGAAAATATAGTTTTCATATGAAAGCCTATATCTTTACTCACGATAACAGTAGGCAGAAAGGATGTGCCTTTATTGGCTCAAGCAATATTTCTAAAGTGGCGTTGCAACATGGGCATGAATGGAATATCAGGGTTGACAGTGAAGAAAATCCACGTCGATTTAAAGAAATACAGGAAAAATTTACCAGAATATTCTTACATCAACAAACCACGGAGCTAACTCATGACTGGATTGATAAATATGAAATCCGTATAAAAAATACACCTTTTGTCTCTATTGCTGAATTTGGGAGTGATGAAACTGTATCACCAGTTTGCCCCAATGAGTTTCAACAACAAGCTCTTGAAGCCCTGGAAAAAAGCAGACAACAGGGTTATAAACGTGGTCTGGTCGTGATGGCGACTGGAATAGGAAAAACGTGGCTTGCAGCTTTTGACACGCAACAAATGGAAGCCCAAAAAATACTATTTGTTGCTCACAGGGAAGAAATTCTGGATCAGGCAGAGTCAACATTTATTCGTATAAACCCCAAACTAAAGGTAGGTCGATATACTGGCAAAGAAAAAACTGAAAATAATGATATTGATATTATTTTTGCTTCTGTGCAAACATTAGGGCGTATTAACCACTTAACTTTTTTCCCGAAAAATCATTTTGATTATATTATTGTCGATGAATTTCACCATGCCTCGGCACGAACGTATCAGCGGTTATTAAACTATTTCACAGCCGATTTTCTTTTGGGCTTGACAGCTACACCAGAACGAACAGATCAGGCAGATATACTTAGTCTTTGTGACAATAATTTGGTCTATAGACGTGATCTTTTTGATGGAATAGATGAAGGTTTGTTATGCCCATTTCACTATATTGGCGTGGCTGACAAGGAAGTCGATTATCAGGAAATCCCTTGGCGTAATGGCAAGTTTGACCCAGATGAATTACTCAACAAACTGGCAACACAAAGTCGTGCCAGACATATTTTAAATGAGTGGAAAAAGCATAAACAACAACGCACATTAGCATTTTGTATTTCCAGAAAACATGCTGATTTTATGACTACTTTTTTTAATAAGAAGGGTTATAAAACCATTTCAGTTCATAGTAAATCTGAAATTCGTAGAAATGATGCGCTAGAGCGATTAAGGAAAGGAGTTATTGATGTGGTCTTTTCTGTGGACCTGTTTAATGAAGGTGTTGATCTACCTAGTATTGACACAGTCATGATGTTGCGTCCGACAGATTCAAAAATTATTTTTTTGCAACAATTAGGGCGCGGGTTACGAATCCATAGACAAAAAAATCAACTTATTGTTCTGGATTTTATCGCAAATCATATTAGCTTCTTTCGTAAGCCTGAAGCACTTTTTGGTATTGGCTCAAGTAAGGCAGAACGCAGACTTTTTTTAAAGCAACTACAAAGAAATACCTTAGAATTACCAAAAGGTTGCTATGTCAACTTTGATCTAAAAAGTATTGATTTTTTGACACGCTTGCTAAAGGATAAACTATCCGCACAGGAGTCACTATATAATTCATTAAAAGGATCAAAAGGTCGTAGACCAACAATATCTGAATTTTATCAGGCTAAAGGTAATATTCAGGTTATCAGGAAAAGTTATGGACATTGGTTTGGGTTTGTTAACGCTGAAAATGATTTAATGCATGATGAGCAACATTGTCTGCAAAATCATAATGCATTTTTCAAAGAAGTAGAAAGCACGGCTCTTACCAAATCCTGGAAAATAATTTTATTGGAAGCGATGATTGAAATGAATGGATTTATTCAACCTCCAACAACAAAAGCCCTGGCTATAAAAAGCCATGAGATTGTATTACGTCATCCTCATTTGCTTAGTGATTTACCCAGTAACATTGATAAAAAAAATACAGAGTTATGGCATAAATACTGGTTACAAAACCCGATTAATGCATGGATTGGTGGAAATAAAAAAGTCCAAAATTCATTTTTTAAAGTAGAAGATGATAATTTTATTTTTAATGAATTAATTGATTCTGATTTTGAAGATAGTTTTCATCTACTCTTACAGGAAATAATTAACTATCGTTTATTGCAGTACGAGGAGAGGATAGAAGCCAAACAATGTAAAAAGATTAAAGATGCTAGCAATGAAAAAGAGCCACAAAAGACCGCTGAAATTATTCCTTTGCAGCCACCCGAACGTATTAATATTCCATATTTTTCAGATTTGAAAATTGCCTGCGGTCATTTTAAAAGTAGCTTTCAGGATGAAGAAAATGTTGAGCATGTGTCATTACCACAGAATTATGACCATATAAATCCTGTAAAACACTTTATTGCCAAAGCTAGTGGCAACTCCATGAACGGAGGTAAAAATCCTATTAAGGATGGGGATTATCTATTACTTGAGTTAATTACTCCTGATCAAGCTGGCAGTATCAGTAACCAGCTTATTGTGATAGAAAGGCAAGATGTAACGGGTGATGATCAGTTTTTACTTCGATATGTAAAAAAGTTAGCTAATGGACAGTA
>JALVDQ010000468.1 GCA_027008885.1 Thiotrichaceae bacterium
GAAATTTCTGGCAAAGCCACGGGTAGCACCTGTTAGCCTAGAAAAATCAGGCAAACTGCTCCAGTTCTGTGCATTCGCTGCAAAATACTCATAAGAAACTCCAGCCAGCTCATTTTTGGGATAGACCTTCCATTCAAAATAACTTTCTGCTCTGGTATCACCATTGTCTACGCTTATAGTAACTGTTTTGGTTTCCTCTTTTGTTACAACTCCGCTTATTAGCCCTGTAGTTGAATTTATTGTCAAACCCTGAGGTAAATTTGTCGCACTATAGCTAAGCGGATCGCCGTTAGGATCACTTGCTTTAATCTGTAACGAAACTTGAGTATCAAGCAAATTGAATTGATTATTAATCGGTGTGATTTTGGGCGTTCCTGCCGTTTTAACCTGAATTGTTTTTGCCCTGGAAGGAACTCCTTTTGAGTTTAGTGCAAACAACATCCAGTAACCTGGTGTGAGAACATTTTTATTCGCTGGAAATGACAGTTGGTACTGTCCGTTAGCATCCGAGGAAAAAGGAATTTCAAGGAAACGTAAATCCGTATCAATGCCATGAGTTATAGCTGACATTTTGATGAGTGTAAATCTGGTAATGTCATTAGAGCCGTTAAGCGTTAATTTTTGCCCGTTTTTTATGCTATTGGGCGCATTACTTATGACAGGTCTAGGTGCCAGATCACCATTTTCATCATACAGATAAGGCGGTGTATACACTTGCGCATTAAAATGGTTTGCAGTGCATTTACCACACAAACCACTGCCACTGGAAAAAACTCTGCCATCATTTAACAGCAGAGCGACCGAATGATAATTTCTGGGTACTGAAATATTCGCTACAGTACGCCATTTTTTAGTTTGTGGATTCCATATTTCCGCGGGCAAAACGGTTCCTGCATCACTGAACTTTATTCCTGAAGTATTACCCCCAACAATCAATACTTCACCATTGGGCAAAATCACCCCATTATGGAATTTACGCGCATACTTCATGGGATCAATTGGCGTAACGACGGGAGAACTACCATTAATATCAATAATCATGGCTTTATTGGTACTTTTCAGATTGCCCCCCGATATGGCACCACCCGCTACCAGCAGCTTGCCCTTGTCATACATAACAATAGCCCCGTGTTTGGGATACCAGTCATGTATCTCCGGACCCACCTGCGTAATGCTGCCCAGTTCTTCTGTGCTGATAGAATGCATCTTCGGCGTTGGTCCAGCATGAAATACTTTACCTTTGGGATCAACAAACAGAAACGGCCACCATTCACGCTCGTAATGGTTAAAATCCAGAATAGCTGGCTGCAAATCAACGCCGGTCAATAATTTCCAGCCACTTGACTCATGCCATAATTCGGGATAGCGTCCACCAGATGTCCCCAGCGCAGTAAATACGCCACCATCGGGCATAGCTACGCTGCTTGGATACCAGCGACCGCGATGCATATCTTCTCCTTTCGTCCAGTTATTTGTTTTAAAATCAAAGAACGTAGTAAAAGGAGTGCGATTATTGCCCCCCGTCAAGATTAAACGCCCATCTTCCAGCATCGTTAAATGTGCCGCAAACAAATCCCGTGAAGTATGATCTATCTCTTCAAAA
>JALVDQ010000469.1 GCA_027008885.1 Thiotrichaceae bacterium
TATCCCGAAGCGGTCAGGCTGGTTCTTGAGGGAGAACTTGAAACACTGGAGAAACCCGTTAAGGTTTACCTGCAAGACGCATAAGACTATTTAAAAAACAAATACCCATCCCCCCCTTTTTTTATATATTTTTTTAAAAATATATAAAAAAAGGGGGGGATGGGTATCAGTGATACAACCATTGCGGCAGAATTGTGGCAATCGCGGGGATCAGTGTAATAATAAGCAAGCGTATAATATCCGCTACCCAAAAGGGAGTAACTCCCTTGAAGATGGTGCGTGTACTGACATCTTTTAATACACCGCTGAGTACAAATACATTCAGTCCAACCGGCGGTGTTATCAGGCTGATTTCTGTAACAACCACAACCAGTATGCCAAACCAGACCAGATCAAAGCCCAGGCTTTGCACCACAGGGTAAAAAATAGGAACGGTGAGCAGCAGCATTGAGAGACTTTCAAAGACCGCACCCAAAATAATATAAATGCTGATAATCACAAAAATAATCATCATGGGGCTGAAGTTATGCGTGGTGATCAGGGACAACAGTGCATCAGGCAAACCGGCACGATTGATAAAGTTTGAAAATATCAGAGCGCCAATAACAACCACAAAAAGCGATGAAGTGGTGTGTGCAGTATCGGAAAGCACATCAAAAAGTATCTTTAGCGTCAGCGATTTACGTAGCAAGGCAATCATAAAGGCACCTGCCGCGCCGATTCCTGCCGCCTCTGTCGGAGTAAAAATCCCGGCATAAATCCCGCCCATCACGATACTAAACAGCAGCAAAGTTCCCCACACGCCTTTCAGCGCCTTGATACGTTGCTTGCCATCCATTTTTTTACCGCGTGGACCCGCTTTGGGATCGCGCCAGACCGTCCAGGTGACCGCAGCCATATACAAACTCACGCCGAGCAGACCAGGCAGAAAACCGGCTGCAAACAGTTCACGGATGCTTTGCTCGGTCATAATGCCATAGATAACCAGAATCACGCTGGGCGGGATAAGTATTCCCAGGGTACCTCCGGCGGCGATGGATGCCGTCGCCAGTGAATCGCTGTAGCCGTATTTGCGCATCTCCGGCATGGACACTTTCGCCATGGTAGCAGCCGTTGCCAGACTCGATCCACAAATGGCAGAAAAGGCACCACAGGCAACCACCGTGGCAAGAGAAAGTCCGCCGCGCAGGTGCCCCAGAAACGCAAACGAGGCTTTGTACAGCTCACTCGAAAGACCCGAGCGCGTCACCAGATTACCCATTAAAATAAACAGCGGAATGACCGACAGACCGTAATCCTGGGCGGTATCAATCACGCGCCTTGCTGACATCGAGAGTGTTGCAATCCAGTTAAAATCATTCAGGTAGGCAAAACCAAAAAAGCCAATAATGCCCATCGCAAAACCAATCGGAACACGCAGAAATATAAAGACTAACAGGCAGACAAAGCCTATAAGAGAAACGATCACTACATTGAATCCTTGACTGAAGCGGAGTCTGGGCCTGAACCTGGAGCTAATGAATTTCTGGAAGTTTGCAGAATAATATAAGCCCGATAAATACCGATGGTGACTAATGAGAAGGCGCTCAGCCAGCACATT
>JALVDQ010000470.1 GCA_027008885.1 Thiotrichaceae bacterium
ACAAATGAAAGCACATGGAAGTTTTATACATATAATATAGATTAAAAAGCATAAAATATTCAATAATATACAGCTAACAAGGCAAATCACATTGACCCCCAACTCACCCCGCTTTTTGTGCTACGCTATCGCTTATAGCACAAAAAGCGGGGTGAGTTGGGGTCAATTGTTTGCAACGTTAGGTGTCTGCGACGCAAAAGCATAAAATACAAGCATTAAAGCAAGTCATTTCCTCATGCAAAAGTGATAAAAAGTAGGGGGTGTGAAATATAGTAGCTATAATCGAAATTATTTAGGAGTTAAAGTTGGAACTTTATCAAGGCTTAATACTAATAACATCTATACACTTTCTGGCAGCTGCATCCCCAGGTCCAGACTTTATTCTTGTATCCCAACAAACGTTATCAAACGGTAAAAGAGCAGGTTACATGTGTAGCATCGGCATAGCTCTTGGACTTTCAATACATATAATTTATTCAGCTCTAGGTTTAGCTACTGTCATTGCAAATTCATCGACAGCTCTGTGGGTTATTAAAATATTAGGTGGCGGTTATCTAATATATTTAGGAGCTAAAGGAATCAAAGTAAAAGGCTCAAGTAATAAAGAAAACCAAGTTAAAAAAGTAAAAAAACACTCTTCTCTTAAAAATATAGGTATTGGTTTTCTCTGTAATGCTTTGAATCCAAAAGCCCCTATATATTTTATTGCCCTTTTTACAGTGGTACTTTCACCTGATATGCCTCTCTATCAAATTGCTATTTATGGAGCTTGGATGATGTTCATACAACTGTTATGGTTTTCGTTTGTAGTGTCCTTTCTCTCAATCCCTGCAATTAATCGAAAGTTTCAGAGTTTCGGACACTGGATTGATAGAATATTAGGTGGTGCAATGATAGCGTTGGGAATTAAGGTTCTAGCAACTAAAACAAACTAAAAGGTCTATTTTTAGTCTTAGTTTGTTCATTGTATTTACATCTTAAGCTGCTGAAAAAATTGATAAAAACCTAACAAATTGCTTAACTTGACAGCTAACGCAGCCCGCTTTTTGTGTGTTCGCTATCGCTCATTTTCACACAAAAACCGTGCTGAGTTAGCTGCCAAGTTAGCAAGGCGTTAGATTTTACCTGGTGTAAAAGACGGTGCATTCTCAAACTAAGTTGCTATCAAATACATTGAAAAGTAAAAGGTTTAGAGTTATAGCTTAAGTTTATTCCAAGTCAAAAGATAATTGCCTTTTTGGTAAAAAGAAAAAACTGAGCACTTTTTGAAAATGTGTAACATCAAAAGAATATGCGGTTTATTGAGTGAAACCTGAGTTCAAATCTCTGTTTTCTTGCAAAGTTTGCAAAAATTGTCTGTGGTTTGTGCAAACAGTCCCACAGGTTCAAAAGAACGATCCGTGCTATTAGTTCACAGGTTGAAGGCATAAACTGTGCTAACTATTAACAGTAGCAGGCATTCTTGCAAACAATTTACCAGCAATTTTCCAGGCGATTGCTCTTTTATTAAACCTATCCTAAACTCAAAGTTTCCAGCGAATGGCAGGCAGGTTGAGGTCTCAACAGGGTGTCAAAAAACATGTTTTAAAAGAA
>JALVDQ010000471.1 GCA_027008885.1 Thiotrichaceae bacterium
CTGTGAATATTGCTCAATATTTTCTTCCTGTATCGAAAGCCGTGCCAAATAGGCAATTTGTTTCACTTCATCAGGCGATAGGGACATGGTTCCACCGTGTTTCTTAATGTTTATTCAAGGCGGGAAATTTAACACATTGACCCGCATCACGAAACTAACAAGAGGCAATCAGCAGGAGAAAAGGGCAAAAAAGTGATGAGATGGTCTCCTCCTCTTTAATACGGCATCAATGTGCCATAATTGAGATTTAGATATTTCAATTAACAGAAAAGGAGACCACCATGAATATTAATACCATTGGACTAGATATAGCAAAAACTATTTTTCACCTAGTAGGCTTAGATAAGAATGGGAAACAAGTTCAAAAAAAGAAGCTCAGAAGAGGACAGGTTCTTGCTTACTTTGCCAACCTGCCTCCCTGTATAATAGCGATAGAGGGATGTGGTAGCGCTTTTTACTGGCAAAGGGAACTAACCAAGCAAGGACACAGAGTAAAGCTTCTTCCTGCTCAATATGTAAAAGCCCACCTTAGAGGAAATAAAAACGATTATAATGATGCGCTTGCAATAGCAGAAGCCTCTCGTGTACCAGAGTTACGAGAAGTAACGCCAAAGACGATAGAACAACAGAGTATTCAAGCACTGCATCGCCTAAGAGAAAGAACGGTTAATGATCGGACATCACTCAGTAACCAGATTCGTGGTTTATTGGCTGAGTTTGGCATTATTTTTAATCAAGGAATAAATGCTGTTAAAAAAGGACTGCCAGCCGTACTAGAAGATGCAGAAAATGGATTACCCCATGCATTTAGAGATGCTCTAGGGCTAAAATACCTACAATTTGGACAGCTTGATGATTTAGTAAAGGAGCTCAATAAGCTCATCAATCAAGCATCAGAGGCACACAAAGAAATAGCATTACTGCAAAGTATTCCAGGGTTTGGCAATCTTGTATCCAGTAGTTACTATAGTGTTGTTGGTGATGGAAAAGCCTTCGCCAAATCACGAGATGCATCAGCCTCAATTGGCGTAGTACCCAGGCAACATAGCACAGGAGGAAAGACAGTTTTGCAAGGTATCAGTAAACGAGGAGACAAGTATCTTCGCAAGATGCTTATCAACGGGGCAAGATCTGTTGTTATTCATGCCCATAAAAAGGATGATGCACTAAGTATTTGGGTCACTCGTCTGGTTGAAAAACGAGGTAAAAACAAAGCGACCGTTGCATTAGCCAATAAATTAGCAAGAATTGCATGGGCGGTAACGGTGAGTGGGAAACCCTATCAAACAAATTACGCCCTTTGATAATTTTTAAGTTTTAGCAGTAGAAAAGAAGTACCTACCACGATTTTGCGAGAGATAATAAACAATTGATGACCAAATAGGTAAAACCGACAGCCAGAGAACCTGTACCCCCCTATGGATGTATAAGAATCCGTAAAAATGTTTAAGGACTGGCTGTGCAGACTTCATCAAGGCTCGGGATGCTATGAATATCCCAACGAGAAGCCGAATATATGGAAGCAAATCTATCCCTGTCAGAAATGTTGATTATTGTTTGCAAAAATGGAGGAGACCATATAGGGGGGGTGG
>JALVDQ010000472.1 GCA_027008885.1 Thiotrichaceae bacterium
ACCAAAACTCACTGTGCAGAATATTCTGGAAAGCCTGGATCGTGATTCGGTCTTGAGTGAAGCAAAAGAAGAAATTATTCAGTATCTGAAAGGCTCCAAAAAGGCATAGGATGGATCGCTGGTCTGCCCTGTCTTCTGCGCAACCCATCCCCCCTTTTTTTTATATATTTTTATGTGGTCGAACCAATCTGTGTTACTTTGTTTGGTTTGCTATACGAATAATAATGATGGTCGTATTCCGGATTGACTTCACGGCTAATGCGGTTAATTACACTGCCGATAAGATTTGCCTTGGCGCGCTCAAGACGTTTGAGGCTGTCAAGCAATTTGGTTTTTCTGGTTCTGCCGGCTTCCACGGCAATAATGGTGGCATCAGCCAGGTTGGAAATCACCAGTGCATCAGCCAGTCCAAGCACAGGAGGACCATCAATAATGATATGGTCATAGCTTTTGCGGGTGTTCTCCAGTAGCTCGGTCATTCTGCTTCCTGATAGTAATTCAACCGGATCAGGCGGGATCGGTCCTGAAGTTATGACCTTGAGATTTTTGATCATGCAGCTCTGGCTAATATCGCTGTTGAGCGTTTCCGGATTCGCCAGATAGTTTGTCAGACCTTCCTTGTTAGTTACTTCCAGTATTTTATGGATACTGGGATTTCTAAGGTCAGCATCAATAATTAATACCTGACTGCCGGATTGTGCGTAGGCAATTGCCAGATTGATAGCAATTGATGTTTTTCCTTCTGCCGGAGCTGAACTGCAAATAAAGACGCTTTGTGGTGCGCCATTGCGAGTGGAAAAACGCAGGCTGGTTCGCAGTGAACGGATCGCTTCAGAAAGTGCCGAACGTGGCTTGATGGCAGTTTGCAGGGCAACTTCTTTAGAGTTTTTAGTTTTTATTTCAGGTAATTGCGATAAAACAGGAAGACCGGAAATTTTTTCGAGTAGCTGGCTGTCCTTGATCGTATCGTCGATAAATTCGCGCAGGAAAGCGATACCCATGCCCAAAAGCAGTCCCAATAATGAACCAAATAACAGATTTATTTTCAGGTTGGGCTTGTATTTTTTAGTTGGCGGGCTGGCTTTGTCAATGATTGAGATATTGTTGGTTCCGACATTGCTGGCGACATTGACTGCCATGAGTTGTTCAAGCTGTTTGTTGTAGGCTAGCTGGTTGATTTCTACTTCTCTGAGGAGACGATTATACTTGGTGTATTTGGATTGCTGGTTTAGCGCGTTTTCTTTTAGTTTATCCAGTTGCAGTCGCAGCATTTTTTCTTTCTGCCTGGCTTCCAGATAGGTACTTTTTAAAGAAAGCTTGATTGATTCTGCTTCTGTTGCGATCTGTTTTTTTATGCCGTCAATTTCTTTTTTGAGATTACGGGCAGCTCTGGAGCGTTTGTTTCTGTATGACTGGTATTTTGATTGCAAACGCGCTACAGCTTTCTTCAGTGAAAGAATATAAGGGTTGTTTATGATAGAGGATGGATCGCTGCTGGGATCATTTTTGTAGATTTCATAAGCGGCTTCGGCTTCGATTCTTTCTTTTTCAGCCAGTACCAGTTCTTCTGCCTGTTTCTTCAAGGTGTGTGTGCCTGTGGATTCACCATCCGTATCCTTAACAATATTATTCTCTTTGGCATAACGGTTTAGGCGCTGTTCGGCTTCTTCCAGACTCTTGCGAGTGATTTTAATATTATCTGTAACATAGGTTTTGTAGGAAGATGCGGTATCAAAACGGCGTTCGAGATTTTGTCTGACGAAAGTTTTGGCAATGGCATTACTGATATCGGCAGCCAGTTTGGGGTTTGAAGAGTCGTAGCTGATCTTTAGTAACTGTGAATTACTAATCGGCTTGACGGTGAGGTTCTCAAGAAATATCTCTTCCATTGATTTCTTGTCTTTGTGTGAAGAGCTGTTGGCACCAAACAAACTTTTTATTTTTGAGAAAAGACCTTTTGGAGCTGCTTTTTTATCCAGACCGAGTTGCTCAATGACCCGTCGTGCCAGTGCCTTTGTCTGTATTAGCTGTATTTGTGTCTCAAAAAAATCGCGGTCGCTACGCGAAGTTTCCGGATTCAGGATGTCTATATTGGCATTTGCCGCATAACGTTCTACTTTAATGGTTGCGTCGGCACGGTAGATGGGTTGCATCAATAATGTCAGCAGTAATGCCAGTAACATCGTGGCTATGGCGGTTGCAATAAGCAGTTTTTTGCGACGATTCAATACGCTGATAAATTCGCGCAAATCAAGTCCACCCGCAGGTTCCAGCAGCTCTTCCGGATAAACATTTCCAGGGTGATTAACAAGATTGTTGCCTGAATTGTTAGACTCCAGAGAATCTGAACGCATGGGTAGGTTTTTTCTAGAATCTGAATTCATAGTTTAATCTTTAAAGTTTTGTGGAATAAAATTGCTTACGTTTATGTGTGGTCTGTAAATCTTGATCTTCAAACTGGCTGACTTGCAGCAAATACCGGACTCCAGTAACAATCAGCTTTCTGGAGAATAAAAACGTCCGGCATTCTAACAAAGTTGGAATCACTGAACAATAAGCAAGGCTTATTGTTGTATATGTGGTCATAAAATCATGATAGTTTGTCTCTTATCATCTTTCTTGCGGGTTTTTCCAGGTATTTGTACGAGGCGATGGACAGCAGGATCAGGATTATAGTGAAAATATAAAAATGAATATCTTCACTCAGGTGTATTCTTGGAACAATAATCTTGTCGTAAAGCCCATGGGCAGGTTTTTGCAGTATATAAAGTGAATAGCTTGCCTCGCCGAGTAATATTAACCAGGGATGACTGAAAATTTTGCTAATAATTCCCTTGTTGCTCGCCAGCAACACAATAAACAAAAGAAAGAAGGGTGAAATCAAGCCGTTTGTATAGGCGATTTTGAACCCAAGACTATTTTCTAAATGGGGTCTTGCCCATATCAGTATAAAAATAGTGAGCATAGACAGGATTACCCATAAGTCATTCTTTTGGGGTAAGCGTTTAATCCAGCGATCCTTGAAATAGACACCGCATAACAAGCCCATAAGAAAGGTGTTTAAATGCATTATGGGGTTATAGTAAATGAAGTCATGCAGTAATGTTTTTGGCGCGTAATCTGCTGAATTTAGCAGGCTGTGCAAAATATACTGGGTTATCAGCCAGAAAAGAACAGAAATCAGGCTCAGTGTTTTGCTGCCGTGTTTGTAAATCCAGACAAGCAGAAACGGAAAACAGAAGTAGAAAAATGCTTCGACCGAGAGTGACCAGCCAGGTGTATTCAAGGTGATCGGATAACCTGGGATCCAGGACTGCAACAAGCTTAGGTGCAGGGGCAGGGTCAGCCAGTCAGCAAAAACGGTTTTATATTTTGCTGCCACTATAATGACTAAAGCCAGCAGATAGACAGGGTATATTCTGGCAAAGCGCGCAACCCAGTATTTTTTTCTGCTAAATCTTTTTCTTTTGTCGGTGTCTGTCTGGTAGTAGGCAATAGCCATAATAAAGCCGGAAAGCACATAAAAATATCCGACCGCAATAGGACCTGCTGTGATATTTTCAAACAGAAAGGGGATATTGGCGGGAAAAACATTTTGACCGTAATGAAAATAAACCACTGTGAGCGCGGCGATAAAGCGGGTAAATGTTATCTGGTCTAGTTGCATGAGTTAGAGTTTATGGCTTCGATGAAAACAGGCTGCTTATATTTTCTCATACCCATCCCCCCTGTTTTTCACATATTTTGTTGACAAGATACTGTCTTCAAGCGTTATTGGAAGACTGTTAATAAGCATTTTTGTCTGTAAAGGCACGGAAAATGGTAAAAAAGATGATTTTCAAGTCCAGCCACAAGCTCCATTCACGCATGTATTCCAGATCAAACTCGACACGTTTGCGCATTTTATAGATGGTATTGGTTTCACCTCGCCAGCCATTGACCTGCGCCCAGCCGGTTATTCCGGGCTTTATGAGATGGCGAAGCATATAACCTGGTATCAGTGTGCGATATTGTTCATTATGTGCCACAGCATGAGGGCGGGGACCAACAATCGACATGGTTCCCTGCAATACATTAAAGAATTGGGGGAGTTCGTCAAGTGACGTTTTGCGCAAAAATTCGCCTATTTTGGTGTAACGGCTATCTCCACGAGTTGCCTGGGTCACTGTATCGCCATCTTCACAGACAGTCATGGAACGGAATTTCCAGACTCGTATTTTTTCTCCCCTGAGGCCGTAACGTGTCTGTTTGAACAGTACCGGACCTTTGGAGGTAAGCTTTACCGCAATGGCAATGGCAAGCATTATGGGTGAAATAAGTATCAGTATGATACTTCCCAGAAGCAGGTCTTCGATGCGTTTGATAAAGGCATGATCGGCCGAGAAAGGCGAGTCGTAAATACACAGAACAGGGTTATCGGCAATTTCGATAAACTTGCTGTGAAGCAGATTAGTCGTAAAGTAGTCAGGAAGCAGACGTATTGGCGTGGCGCTGTCTGAAAGTTCATCCAGAAGTCTTAACATGCGGTTACGGGCTTCAACCGGCAAGGCGATGTAAATTTGATCCCATTCACCTCTGCGCGCAGCGAGTATCATGTCGTTAAAGTTGCCCAGTAAAGGATAATGATTGAGTATCTCGTTATAGCCACGCTCCGTCCGATCTTCATAAAACCCCACGACCTTGTAGCCAAATTCAGGCTTGTTTTCCAGATCGCGTGCAAAATGAAAACCGTTTTGAGTCATGCCGACAATGGCTACAGTGCGGTTATTCAAACCCAGTTGTCTAAGCTGGGCAAATATAACGCGTAGTAGAAAACGCGCAAGAATGAGTAAAATCGGGGTAATGACAAGCCACGCAATTAATACCACGCGCGAAAACTGTTCACTTGTTTTGGTAATAAATGCAATAAATATCAGCGAAAGAAAAGTGAGTAACCACGCGATTAAAATACGCACCGCCTCATCACGCAACGGACGACCGCTCCATGAGGTGTAAATATCGCTAAAGCGTCCTACCAGACCAAAAATAACAACGGCACTCAAGCCCGCGACCAGATAGCCTTCCGTATTGTAAAAATTAGTATAGGGAGAGCCCAGAAACAGGGTCAGTAGAATAATAAGTATATCGACTGCGCGATAGATTAGCTCGGAACTGATATGTTTATCATCCACGGCTTAAGTCCTTTTATTATTGGTTAATTAATCGGTACTTTTGTTGATACTTGTTGATGCTGTCATCAGTATTAAGGTTGTTCTATTGCTTGCCTTTGCTCGTTTATATCTAAATGTGAAAAGGCTAAACTCTTCAAATTTATCAAATAATCGTAGTAAGTCAATAGAACTTCTCCTCATAATAACAAAAGCTTATAAATTATACAGAATTACATCCTTTAATTCCGCCTGAAACTTACCAGCGTAAGAGTTTAAGGGAAGAGCTGTATTAAGATTTCAAAAATCAAACTATCTGGACGACGTATCTTTTTCCCATTGATAACTATCCAGTTTCTTAAACTGCAATCTGGCACGCACACGAATCACCAAGGCTATTAAAATATAGACACTGGTTGCTAAAAAGTCACGGCTAAAAAGGCGCGATGTCATTACGTTGCCATAATGCTTAGACTCCATTATAGGGCATTTTTTGCGCACTATCAGCTCCATATTACCAAGCCGCGCGCGTGTCTTTATTTTGATCAGTGAATAGATGTCTTTGGGTGCTTTTATGTAAATCTCGGCACCTTCTATATTGGCGATTTCACTGTTTTTAAAGTGGCAACGGATAAAACCGTCATCGCCAATTACATCAGCAAATTTGTCAAAGCGTTGCCGACCTTTTTCACTGACAATAAAGCTACAGGTTGCAATGACTCCTTCCTTGATATAGGGGAGGCGGGTCCAGACTTTATAATAAGTTTTAACCAGCCAGGAAGATTCATCTGTGTTTATGATAGGTGTTGGTGCTGTCAGGAATAGTTCAGTATTTTCCTGCATTTTTTTTGAGATAACCTGAATGCAGTCTTTACTCAGTCGCGTATCCGCATCAATATAAAAGACGGGATAACTGATACCCAGTTCTCTGGCTTTTTCTTCGGCAATATTGAGCGCATTGGTTTTGGAAGGTTTCTTTATATCGAGGCAGACAACCTGGGGGTATTCCTGCCTTACAATTTCCACCGTATTGTCCGTGCAACCGTTACAGGGCACGATAATATGGTCAACGCCCTGCTGATTGACAATGCTGTCGAGACACTCGCGTATAACGCTGGATTCATTATGTGCTGGAACAATTACAGTTGCCATTAGTCCTGATACCCCTTAAGCCATTGATTACGCTGTTTGAGCACGATGCGCCATTCATCTCGCAAGGGGATTTTATTCTTTTTTATCAGGCTGAATAAGTTTAATGCCATGGTTTTGTTAAAGACATGCCAAAGCAACAAGGTTTTGTGAATGGGCTTTTGCCAGTTTTTTGCATGTTTGTTAATGAGTTCGGCTTTGCCTTTGAGTAATTTCAGCATCTTGCCAGAAATATTGGTTTCACTGACTCCACCATGATGGATAATTCTGGCTTCGGGAGTGACTCTTGGCTGGTATCCCTTTTTAAGCGCGCGGATGCAATAGTCTGCTTCTTCTGCGTACATAAAAAAGGTTTCATCCAGTCCTTTCAGTTCTTCCCATAATTTTCCTGTAGTAAGAAAAAAGCAGC
>JALVDQ010000473.1 GCA_027008885.1 Thiotrichaceae bacterium
AACAAAGTTGCATTTAAAAACACTCCTGACTTGTCCGCCTAAAAAATCTCATTTTTTAATTAATTGAATATGAATTTGTTATATTTAAAAAATTTGTATTTTGCTGACCTAATGGGTTAATATGTATAAAATTCGTCAAATTCAATATGCTACAGGATCAGTTTCAATTCAAGTTTATAAGATAGAAAACCGTAAACGAGTTATTGTAAAACACATTGGAACTGCTCGTAATACGAAAGAAAAATCTAATTTATTACGTATTGCAAAACAATACATTCGAAAACTAACTCAACAGATTTCTTTGTTTGAAGAAAACACAGCCACCAATCTTTTAAATTTGAATCAAACAGAATTTGTAGGAGTTTATTACACCTTTCTATATGAGCTTCTGCTCAGCCTATTTAAAAAGGTTGGCTTTGATATATTGAATAATCAATTGTTAGTTGACTTAGCTATTGTTCGTATTGTAGAACCCGCTTCAAAGTTACGTTCCATAGAGCTTCTTAAAGATTATTTTGGTATATCACATAGAAGACAACGCTATTACGAGTTTACAAAGCATTGGAAAGAGTTTAAGGAATCCGTTGAATATAGTGCTGTATCCTTTGCCAAAAAACAGTACAACTTTAGATTTGACCTACTTTTTTATGATGTAACCACTCTTTATTTCGAATCATTCACTGCCGATGAGTTACGTAAAATGGGGTTTTCAAAAGACAACAAATCCCAACAACCGCAAATTTTAGTAGCTTTAATGGTTACTAAAGAAGGTTTTCCTATCGCTTATGAGATATTTGCTGGTAATACTTTTGAAGGGCATACACTTATCCCTGTTGTTAAACAATTCATTGCTAAACACAATATAAAAACCTTTACCGTTGTTGCTGATGCGGCTATGATAAGTGCCAGTAATATCAAAGAATTAGAAAAAAACAGACTCCACTACATTGTAGGAGCAAGACTGGGAAACTTATCTCCCTCTTTGATAGATAAAATTGACAGGGAACTTATCCGAAAGGATGGACATAGTATAAGAATTGAAACAAAACTCGGTTATTTAATTTGTAGTTTTTCATCTGTCCGTTATCGAAAAGACAAATATGAAATGGAAAAGCAAATTAGAAAAGCAAAGGAGGTTATAGAAAATCCGGGAAAAAACAAAAAACTAAAATTCACCACAACCAAAGGAGAAAATATAGAACTTAACCAATTACTCATTGATAAAACTAAAAAGATTCTCGGAATCAAAGGTTATTACACAAACCTTAACGAAAGCTTGATAAATAATCAAACAATTATTGCACAATACCATGAATTGTATAGAATTGAACAAGCATTTAGAGTGACAAAAAATGATTTACAAACAAGACCAATATATCACTTTACGTCAGATGCTATACAACTGCATCTAGTCATATGCTTTATGGCTTTGGTTATATCAAAGCATATAGAATTAAAAACAGGAGTCTCAATTAAAAAATTCTTGACTGAAACAAAAAAGGTGAAAGATGGAATATTAATCAACAGAATTACTGATGAAAAAATTACAATTCGCTCGAAATTGAGCGGTAGAGTATCAGA
>JALVDQ010000474.1 GCA_027008885.1 Thiotrichaceae bacterium
AAATAAATTCAGTTTTTTGCAGTTGCATTTAAAGTTGCATTTAAAGTTGCATTTAAAGTTGCATTTACACGTTTACAGTAGCTCACTGTCCTCGGACAGCGTATTGCGAACCGTGTACTGCAAAAAAAAGCTGTGCGAATTTTGAAGATTTTTATAGCAAATGTCAATTGATTTGATCAAAATAGTTGATTTCTGGTTCACGCCAGCGCAATGAGTAGTCTAAAGTCCAGAAATTCCGGGGTTTATTGACCTTGTAGTATACTCCAGACTTTATACTCGATTTTTAATCAATTTATAGATATTCATAAAAGGAATTTAATAATGGCAACTTTGTTTAATGTAGAAAAAATGATGTGTGGCGGCTGTGAAGCAAATGTAAAAAAGGTGCTCTCGGATGTGGCTGAGGTTGAGTCGGTTGAGGTTGACCTTGAAGCTAAAACAGTGAGTGTTGAGGGAGATATTGATGCCACTGAAATAGCCAAAGTGATTACAGATGCGGGTTATCCCGCCACTCCTGCATAAGTTTTCAAGCTGTGTACCAATTTCAAATCAATCACCAATGAGTATAGAGAATGGCTGAAACCAGACTATCTATTGCTGGCATGATGTGTGCTGGCTGTGTTTCTTCGGTAGAAGAGGCATTAAACAGTGTTGCCGGAGTAAAAAAAGCCCTGGTCAACCTGGGTGAGCGTAGCGCGATTGTTGAGGGTGATTTTGACGTCAGGGAGTTGCAGGAGGCAGTCAAAAAAGCGGGCTTTAGCGCGCAGGAGTTGACTTCGCTTGCAGATGAAGCGGCGAAGGAGTCACAGGAGCTAAAGGCGTACCACACCCTGTGGTGGCGCGCCATAGTTGCTGGTGTGCTGGGTTTTGGGCTGTTTTTTGCCATGCTCATGGGGTGGTTGCCTGATCCTGTTGAAGGTCGTACTTTCTGGATGTTTATTAGCGTGATGACGCTGGCTGTTCTGGTTTTTGTTGGGGGACACTTTTTTCGTGGTGCCTGGACCGCATTAAAAAACCGGCGCGGCAATATGGATTCACTGGTGGCAATGGGTACAGCAACGGCATGGCTCTACTCCACCCTGATTGTTCTTTTTCCTGATGCCATGCCAAGCATTGCGCGTCATGTTTATTTTGAATCCGCAATTATTATTATCTCCCTGGTGTCATTGGGTGCTGCACTGGAAACCAGGGCGCGCGGCAAAACTTCAGAAGCGATTAAACGTCTGATTGGCTTGCAGCCGAATACCGCGCGGGTTATCCGAAATGGCGAGGAAATGGATATTCCGATTGCAGAAGTGGGTCTTGAAGAGACATTGCGAGTGCGACCTGGTGAAAAAATTCCTGTGGATGGCGTTGTTATTGATGGGCAATCGTTTGTGGATGAATCAATGCTGACGGGCGAGCCTATGCCAGTAGAAAAAACCAAAGATGCCAGCGTTTTTGGTGGCACACTCAATACCAAAGGCAGTTTTTTAATGAGTGCAACAGGCATCGGACGAGATACTGCACTGGCGCGTATTATTGATTTGGTGCGCAAGGCACAATCCAGCAAGCCTGCGATTGGACGCCTGGTGGATAAAATCGCGGCGGTGTTTGTTCCGGCGGTATTAATCATTGCCAGCATTGCGTTTGTACTCTGGTATTTTTTGGGTCCCGAACCATCACTGGCGTATGCGATTGTGGTTGCCATGACTGTTATGGTGATTGCCTGCCCCTGCGCTCTGGGTCTGGCAACTCCGATTTCGATTATGGTCGGAGTAGGGCGGGCAGCAGAAAACGGTATTCTGATTCGCAATGGCGAAGTGCTACAGCAAGGCAGCAAGCTGACCACGGTGGTGCTGGATAAAACAGGCACAGTAACCGAGGGAAATCCGCAGTTAACCACCATCAAAACAGCTCCACAGCAGGATCAGGATGAGGTGCTGGCTATTGCCGCCAGCCTTGAAACCGGATCAGAGCATCCGCTTGCTTTGGCGATATTGAACAAGGCAAAAGAAAAACAGCTGGATTTTGCACCAGCCAATGATTTTAGTGCCATTCCCGGGCGAGGCATCCGTGCCAGTATAAATGGACAGATGTACTCTCTGGGTAATCAGGAGCTAATGAAACAGCAACAGATAGACACCCAGGCATTTCAGGCAGAAGTAGAAGCACTGGCAGAGCAGGGCGCTACCCCCATCTTTTTGGCGAGCGAAAACAGGCTGATCGCCTTAATGGGTATATCTGACCCCATTCGTAGCGATTCAAAGGTAGCCATTGAGCGTTTGCATGAACTCGGTATTAAAACGGTTCTGCTGACAGGAGATAATGAGAAAACCGCAAAAGCAGTCGCCAGAACTTTAGGCATTGATGAGGTAATTGCGGAAGTCATGCCTGAAGACAAGATCAATAAAATCAAGTCATTGCAACAACAGGGACAAATTGTCGCAATGGTTGGTGATGGTATAAATGACGCGCCCGCGCTCACTCAGGCTGACATCGGCATCGCCATTGGTACAGGCGCTGATGTAGCTGTCGAGGCAGCGGATATTGCCCTGATGCGCCCTTCCATCGAGGGTGTAAGCAAAACGATTGGTTTATCAGTAGCGACCATGAAAAATATCAGGCAAAACCTGTTTGGTGCTTTTGTCTATAACGTCATTGGGATTCCGATAGCTGCCGGTATTTTATACCCTTTCTTTGGCATCTTGCTGAGTCCGATTATTGCGGCAACAGCAATGAGCCTGAGTTCTGTAACCGTGGTATCCAATGCATTGCGATTGAAAAAGGCGAGAATTTAAAGCTGAATCAGAGAGGCTAAAATAACGACTCAATTATTTGAAAAATCATCACTCAAGATGCTTGACACTATTTCATTACAGATTTAATATACGCGCCTCGTTGAGAGAATACTGATGGCATGTACTCTTGTTGATACGAAGCGGGAATAGCTCAGCTGGTAGAGCACGACCTTGCCAAGGTCGGGGTCGCGAGTTCGAATCTCGTTTCCCGCTCCAAATAATGGTGTCATTGCTGATGAATTGTATATGTTTGCAATGACAAAAAAGCCCGGCTTGATAGCCGGGCTTTTTTTTGCCAGGGCGCTGAAGTATTCAATGTACAGGTTGGTTGGATTAGCGTGTAGTTACTAAAAACATATAAAAAAAGGGGGGGATGGGTTTATATATACACATAAACCCATCCCCCCCTTTTTTATATGTTTTTATTCCTTTTTTGTAACTACTCAGCTTTACCTTAACTATGAGACCTTAACTACGAGAAGCCCAGGTATCCCGCAATCCAATGGTGCGATTAAAGACCCGTTTGCCATCACTTTTTGAATCTGCAAAGAAATAGCCTTCACGCTCAAACTGATAGGGTATGTCTGTGCGGGGCTCTGCCAGATTTACCTCAGCCTTGCAGCCTGTGACAATTTTCAGACTGTCGGGGTTGATTGATTCCATAAAGTCCTTGCCGCCCGCGTCGGGTGCTTTATCGGTAAACAGGCGATCATATAAATGCACATCACAGTCCACATTTTGTGTGGCAGAGACCCAGTGGATCACGCCTTTTGCCTTGATGCCATCTTGCGGATTTTTTCCTACGGTGTCCTCAATAATATGTGCCTTTACCTCAATAATATTGCCATTCTCATCTTTAATGGCTTCGTCAGCTTCAATAATATAGGCATTGCGCAGACGTACCCGCTTGTTCAGTACAAGACGCTTGAATTTTTTATTTGCACTCTCCTGAAAGTCTGCCTTGTCGATATAAAGCGTTTGGGTGAAGGGCAATGTGCGCGTTCCCAGTTCTTCACGCTGGGGATGAAGCGGTGCGCTCATTTCTTCCACCTTGTCAGCCGGATAGTTTGTCAGGGTAACCTTGAGGGGGTGAATCACACACATGGCGCGTGGTGCATTGGTGTTTAAATCTTCACGCACGGCAAATTCAAGCTGGCTCACATCCACCACACCATCAACCTTGGTGACACCTGTGCTATCAACAAAATCACGAATTGATTTTGGGGTAAATCCGCGTCGCCGCATACCTGAGATCGTAGGCATTCTGGGGTCATCCCAGCCACTTACAATGTTTTCATCAACCAGTTGTTTGAGTTTGCGCTTGCTGGTAACAGAATAGTTAACATTAAGGCGCGAAAACTCGTATTGATGCGGTGTATGGGGTACTGGCAGATTTTGAATAAACCAGTCGTATAAGGGACGGTGCTCGACAAATTCGAGGGTACAGATTGAATGGGTAATGCCTTCAATCGCATCGCCCTGACCATGAGCGTAGTCATACGATGGATAAATGCACCATTTGTCGCCCGTTTGATGATGATCAGTATGTTTGATGCGGTAAATAACCGGATCACGCATCTGCATATTGGGGTGCGCCATATCAATTTTGACACGCAGGGAACAGGCGCCTTCTGCAAACTCACCGGCACGCATTTTCTCAAAAAGCTTCAGGTTTTCTTCTACGCTGCGGTTACGGTAAGGGCTTTCCTTGCCCGCCTGTTTGAGATTACCCCGGTATTCGCGGATTTCATCTGCATTCAGGTCGCAGACATACGCCTTGCCTTCCTTAATCAGATAGATTGCCCAGTCATACAGTTGATCAAAGTAATCCGAGGTATAACGAATATCACCATGCCATTCAAAGCCCAGCCATTTGACATCTTCCTTAATGGATTCAACGTATTCGATTTCTTCTTTGGCAGGGTTGGTATCATCAAAACGCAGGTTACAGGTTCCTCCGTATTTCTTTGCCAGACCAAAATTCAGGCAGATTGACTTGGCATGTCCAATATGCAGATAGCCATTCGGCTCAGGAGGAAAACGTGTATGTAGCTGGGTAATTTTTCCGGAAGCCAGGTCGTCTTCGATGATTTTTTCGATAAAATTAAGTGGTTTTTTTTCAGTGTCAGTCATGTGTCTATTATTTTATTCTATTCTAAAGTTATTTGATGATAATTTACCCTGAATCAGCGGGGCTTACAACAGCTTCCTGAGGAATTGATGCGAATAATAAATATTGGCAGACGCCTAAATCCCCAAATAAGCCTTCTGCACCGCTTCATTTGTTCGTAATGCCTCGGCATTATCAGTGAGTGTTATATAGCCGTTTTCAATCACATAACCCCTGTCTGCTATCTGCAATGCCTGGTTTGCATTTTGTTCTACCAGAAAGATCGTGGTATTTTGCTCTTTGTTGATTTTTTTAATGATGTCAAATATTTGTGAAATTATAATTGGCGCAAGCCCCATTGATGGTTCATCCATTAATAACAGCTTGGGGCGAGCCATCAGCGCGCGCGAAATGGCGAGCATTTGCTGTTCTCCACCGCTGAGCGTTCCGCCTGACTGCCCTGATCTTTCGGCAAGAATAGGGAAAAGTGAGTAGACATAATCAATGTCCTGTTTAATGCCCTGTTTATCGTTTCTCAGAAATGCCCCCATATCCAGATTTTCACGCACGGTTAACTGCGGAAAAATATGTCTGCCTTCTGGCACCTGACAAATACCCATCGCTACAATCTCTTCAGCAGGTAGCGTATGGATTGGCTTGCCATGAAACAGGATTTCACCCTGGCGTGGTTCAACTATATTGCTAATCGACATTAGGGTGGTGGTTTTGCCTGCGCCATTAGCCCCGATCAGGGTAATGATTTCACCTTCTTTAATTTCCAGCGAGATGCCTTTGAGTGCTTCAATATTGCCGTAGTAGCTGTGTACCTGTTTTAACTCAAGCATTTGCGCCTTCCTTGTGACTTCGGTGTTGGCTATCGTCGTCACTTTCACCAAGATATGCCTTGATGACGGCAGGATTATTGCGGATTTCCTGTGGCGTTCCGGTAGCGATCAGTGTACCGTAATCCAGCACATAGATGCGGTGCGAGAGGTTCATCACCAGTTTCATATCATGCTCAATCAGGAGGATTGCCTGACCTTCCTGTTGCAAGCGCAAAATAAGTTCTTCCAGTTCTTTGGTTTCTTGCGGGTTCATGCCCGCAGCAGGTTCGTCAAGTAATAATAGCGAGGGCTCAGTTGCCAGGGCGCGGGCAATTTCCAGACGGCGTTGTGCGCCGTAGGGCAGATTGCTGGCGGATTCATTCACATATTTTTCCAGACCTATTTTTTTTAAAATGGCGTAGCTTTTCTCGATAGTCTCCTGCTCTTCGTCACGGGTTGCCTTATTGCGCAGAATTGCTCCCAAAATATAGGCTTTGGTACGACAATGACGACCAATCATGACATTTTCCAGCACACTCATGCTTTGGAACAGGCGGATATTCTGAAAGGTTCTTGCCATACCTTTGCTGGCAACCTGATTTGGCTTCAGCCCGTTCAATCGAATATTTTCCTGCCCTCTGGCAGTTAGTAAAACATCTCCTTCGGTGGGTTTGTAGATACCTGTTACGCAGTTAAAGAAGGTGGTTTTGCCTGCACCATTTGGACCGATCAGGGCGACAATTTCACCTTCGTGGATTTCCAGATCAAGCGCATTTAAAGCAACTACGCCGCCAAAGCGCATACTCAAATTTTTAACTTTTAAAATAGCACTCATGATGGATCTGCCGCCTGTTTTTTGTGTTTATCATCAGGTTTTGGCTTGTATTGGATATGGCGTTTTGCGGTTGAAATAATCCCCTGCGGACGATAAATCATTACCAATACCATGATTGCGCCAAAAGCAAGCATTCGATATTCTGACAAGGCGCGTAAATATTCTGGCAATAAAATCAGTACAAATGCACCAACAATCACGCCAACCACCGAGCCCATTCCGCCAATAACAACAATTGCCAAAATAATTGCTGACTCTAAAAAAGTGAAACTGGCAGGGTTAATAAACGTCGTTTTGGCTGCAAATATAACGCCTACCATGCCCGCCCACATTGCGCCTAGTGCAAAGGCGGTCAATTTGGTTTTTGTTTTGTCGATCCCCATAGCCTGACAGGCGATTTCATCTTCACGCAGAGCAACCCAGGCACGCCCCAGACGTGAGTCTTGCAAGCGATTAACGACAAAAATGGTAAAGACCACGAGTAATAACATTAAATAGAAAAGGTAGGTAATCGACTGATCCAGTGTTAATTCAATGCCAAAAAAGCCGGGGCGATCAATATTCGAAATTCCGCTGGGTCCCTGTGAAAATTCATTCCAGTTTTCCAGAATCAGACGGATAATCTCACCAAAGCCCAAGGTCACAATAGCAAGGTAATCGCCACGCAAACGCAATACAGGAAAACCCAGCAGAATACCAAAGAATGCAGCGAGAATTGCGCCCAGTGGCAATACCACCCAAAAACCCAGGTCAAAATGGGTATTCAATAAAGCGTAGCTGTAAGCACCGACGGCATAAAAAGCCACATAGCCCAAATCCAGCAGGCCTGCCAAGCCAACCACAATATTTAAGCCCAGACCCAGCACCACATACATTAACGCGGTAATCATAATATTGGTTTGATAGCTTGAAAATATCCACGGAAAAACCAGCCCAAAGGCAAGTGTGGCAAAGGCGAGTGGATAGAGATATTTGGGTTCGCGTAAAATAGTTTGAACCAGAGTATATTTTTGGGCATGTTGCAATGCTCTTTTCTTGCGGCGTTTTTTACCCTGATCCATTAAAATACGTGCCACAATAGACAGGATAAATGTACCAAGACCCACAAAAATCATGTTCTGCCAACGCCATTCAATGCTTTTTTCCAGTGGATGAACCTTGATCACCATAATCGGAAAGGTCAGAAAAACAAACCACAGCGCAACCTTTAATGAGCGCAGCGTTTCTTGCAATAACGGGACAAGTGAAGACATCATACTTTTTCTACCTCTTCTCTACCCAGCAAGCCGGATGGCTTGAAAATAAGGATTAACACCAGTAATGAAAAGGCAAATACATCTTCATAATCACTCGAAACATAACCCGTAGCAAAGCTTTCGGTTAAACCCAGCACAAAACCACCAAGCACCGCGCCAGGGATAGAACCGATACCACCCAAAACCGCAGCAGTAAAGGCTTTAATACCCGCTATAAAGCCGATATAAAAATTAATCTGCCCAATATGCGAGGCAATCAAAATACCGCCAATGGCAGCCAGTGCCGAGCCAATAACAAAGGTGACAGAAATCACCTTGTCAACATTGATACCAATCAGGCGTGCCATGGTGCGATCTTGTGAGGTTGCCCTCATCGCCTTGCCAATGCGGGTCATCTTGATAAAAAACGTGAGTGCTATCATAACAACTATTGTGGTGACAATAATTACCATATCAGTCGAACCTACCTTGTCTGCGTAGGGCTCCATAAAATCAAAATCAGGGATAAGCTCAGGGAAGGCAAGAAAATCGGATGTTTGTGCCAGCAATACATAGTTCTGCAAGAAAATTGACATGCCAATCGCACTGATCAATGGTGATAAGCGTGGCGCGTGTCGTAACGGCTTATAAGCAATCTTTTCTACTGTATAGCCATAAGCACTTGCCCAGATGGCAGCGGCAAAACCCGCCAGTATAATAATCGACAAGGCTGGAAAACCGTAGATACTTAAAACCGAGGCAATAATATAAGCGGTAAATGCCCCAATCATATAAATTTCACCATGAGCAAAATTAATCAGCCCGATAATGCCATAGACCATGGTGTAACCCAGTGCGATTAAAGCGTAGATAGAGCCTCGCGTTAAGCCACTAAAAAATAACTCTATAAAATAATCCATTTATTTTTATGCCCTTTGTTCTGCTCTTTTGCACAATTAAAAGCCTGAGAAAAACTCAGGCTTTTAATATTCATCACACGGCAGGCTAAAACTGTTGATTTGTTCAATGCGCAGGTGGATTAGCGAGCTTAATTCAACCGTAATCCAGCATAGTACCGTGACCTGTCGGGTTATGCCGAGGCTAACCCGAGTTACAAAACACAGGTTTACCCGCTACCCACAAACGATAGCAGTGTGACTATTTTACTTCAACATACTTTCCATCTTTTACCTGATACATTGCAAAGCCAACGCCTATTGCATCACCTTTCTCGTCAAACTTGATTTTACCTAATGGCGTATCTGTTTCATGCTCATGCAATGCCTTGGTTACTGCATCATAATCGGTTGAGCCGGCTTCTTCTACCGCTGCCAATATTGCCAGTGTGGCTGCATAGGCATTCTCATAGAAAGCACCTGGGTCTTTATTATAGGCTTTCTTGTGTGCTTCAATCGCTTCTTTGGAGAGGGGATTTTTTGAATTATCCTGTGGTCCTGTCGCATAAACACCTTCTGCGTATTTTCCGGCAACTTTAATAAAGGTATCATCTTTCACCCCGTCATCCGAGATAAATACTGTTTTCATGCGCTTTTTACGCATTTGAGTCACAATTTTTGATGCTTCAGGATGGTATCCACCAAAAATTACACCATCAGCTCCCGAACGCTTGATTTTTTGCACAACAGCAGAATAATCAACAGCACCTGGTGTTACACCTTCGTATAAAGCAACTTCAACCTTATCATTTGCTTCAATAAATTTTTTGGCAAATTCAGCCAGCCCTTTACCATAATCACCCTTATCGTGTATGACTGCAATTTTCTTCAAGCCCAGAGAAACGGCAAATTCGACTTCCTTGGCTGCCTGCGCATCATCTGATGCAATGGTGCGGTAGAAGTTAGGATAATCGCCACTTTGGGTTAACCCTGGGCTGGTTGCTGAAGGAGACATCACAATGATTTTGGCATTTTTATAAATTGGCAAAGCCGCTTTGGTTGCGCCCGAACAGATATGACCAATGACGAGCTTGACCCCTTCTGATGCCAGTTTAGTCGCTGTATTGGTTGCAATTTCAGGTTTGCAAACATCGTCTTCAATGACGAGTTCAACCTGTTTGCCATTGACTCCGCCTTTGGAATTGATTTGCTTAACAACCAGTTTGGCAGCCTTGGTCGTTGGTATTCCGTAGGAGGCAAGGTCTCCACTGTGTGGACCCGCGACACCTAATTTGAGTGTATCCGCATTTGCTACACCCGTTGCAGCAAACGTCAGACCTAAAAGCGTTGACATTATTGTCGAGACCATTGTCTTGTTAATTGATTTTTTCATTTGATTCATCCTCCGGTTTTATATTGCCATAACATAGCATAGGAAAAAATTATATTTTTTTCCATGACTAAAATTCGATTAATTAATTGTGTCGTGGTTAATTGTGCTCAGGTTACTTATCAAAGAAAATAAATACAGAGCTTGAAAAGATATAATTTCAGACTATAGTAAGCGGGTGTCTGGGAGTCTGTCCGGAAACAGGAAGTATAACTTTCCATAACAGGAACAGGCTGTTTCAGACAAGCCAGAAACCTGTCTGGAATTATCAAGGAAATATGAGTCGCAGCGAAGAAAAGCTGAGTTTGCGCCAGATATTTTGTCAATTTGAGGCAAATAGTCATTCTATTTAACTCTATTTAACGAAAATTGAGGAAAAATTCAGCCTGATTCAGTTTTTTCCGCGGGTAGGCTTACTCTTTTCAGACAGGTACTTAAGTTCTTAAAACTCGTTATAATGCTTAAAAATTACAATTACTAGACGGAGAATCCGATAATGATCGACGTACAAGCAAGAAATTTTTCATTAACAGAAGCAATTAACAACCATACTCACCAAAAGCTGGAATCTATGCTCCATCATTTTGGTGACAAAATCCTTAAAATTATTGTTCATCTCTCTGATGATAACGGTCCCAAAGGTGGAATTGACAAACATTGCCATATTCATGTCGAAATGAAAAAAATGCCTACCGTCGTTATAGAAGACTCTGAAGAAAACTTATACACAGCCATAGATAAAGCAACTCACCGGGCAGAACGTGCGGTGAGAAAATCTGTTGAGAAGGTGCAAACAAAAGCACGCCATATAGACAAATCTGTTATTAACGGCGTATAAGCCTAACCGGAAACCTGTTTGAGTACAGAAGCCGCTGCAAATTTATCAGCCAATCTTGCCTGAATCCGTAAAATAATGCTGAGAGAGGTAAGATATTGGCTACATAAATTTAGCAGCTGCTTACTGCACTCAATAACACTTTACTGTCTCGGCGAGTATTTCTAAATAGTTTTAAAATCAATATCTTACTATTGTATTGTTAGCATCTCGGTGATTATGCCTTAATTAAAAAATATTCAAATACCTATAATTTGTATTTATCAAATTAGGAGTAATTAGTGAAATTACCTGAAAATATGGTATTCTAGGCGCACAGTTTTAATTAAAGCTTTATACGAAACTGTGTTTTTTTATTTTAAAATTGAGGTTCCCAGAAATGGCAACAGGTACAGTTAAGTGGTTCAACAGCAGTAAAGGTTTTGGTTTTATTGCTCCTGATGACGGTAGTGATGATGTGTTTGTTCACTACAATTCTATTCAAATGGATGGATATAAGTCCCTGGAAGAAGGGCAGAAAGTGAATTTTGAGACAGAAGACGGTGCTAAGGGACCGGCTGCTGTAAATGTTACTGCGGTAGACTAAAACCAAAGCCCCGCAACTTTAGAAGCCCCGCTAATGCGGGGCTTTTTATTTGTCTAAAAAGAGATTTAGCATAATTTGATTATGCGACAGTATTTGCTCTCTCAACACTCCTGTAAATATACTCGGATCAAAGTACTCCAGAATATCTAAAAGATGTAAAATACTCTTTCCAAAAGCTAAATTTTGATGTTATTATCTCGCGCCTCGTGAGGCTGAGTTGCAGAGTGGTTATGCAACGGTTTGCAAAACCGTCTACCTCGGTTCGATTCCGGGCTCAGCCTCCACTTCTTATTACGATTGAAACATTAAAATATCTCAAAAGTAAGTTATATAAGTTACAAACAAAGCCCAGGTGGCGAAATTGGTAGACGCAAGGGACTTAAAATCCCTCGGTAGCAATACCGTGCCGGTTCGATTCCGGCCCTGGGCACCAATACACAGATTCAAAGAAGTTCATATCGTTTTCAATCTTACTCCATGAAATAAGCATTCATCTCTGCTACTATCTGCTTAACAAATTATTACGGGTTTCTAATAACGATCTGGAGCAGTCGTAGAGCATGGATGATAGAAATTATTATAAATACTGGGGTAAAGCAAAAAAGCCTGGTGATGATTCGGATGGTGCGCCTTATCATCTGCTGGTTTATCATTCGCTGGATGTGGCAGCAGTTGCAGCTGTATGGTGGCAACAAAGTGCTGTTATAAGGAACCAGTTTACCTCTATCAGTCACACTAGTGAAGAAGTTACCCAGGCGTGGCTACTTTTTTTTATCGCTTTGCATGATCTTGGAAAGTTTGATGTGCGCTTTCAGATGAAAGTGCCTGAAGTCGCAACTGGGCTTTGGAGTGGTTTTGCAGATTTAGATACAAGCCAGTGCAGAAAATATTATCATGGCGAATATACTTATCACTGGTTATTTAAAGATTTTTCCGAAGAATTTGAATGGGAATCATCAGGTTGGATTGAAGCAGAAGGGGTAGAGATTTGGGAAAACTGGCAACCCTGGCTTCAGGCTGTTGCCGGACATCATGGTATAGAACCATACGGGCAAGATAATTTTTTACAACTGCGTGCGGATAAGCATGTTATTGAGTATGATCGAACTGCCCGAAAATCCTTTGTTTACCAGATGGAATCACTTTTCCTGAAACCGGCAGGTTTATCCATTAAAGATTTACCACCACCTTGTCATTTATTATTTTTTGCAGGTTTTTGTTCTGTCTGTGATTGGCTGGGTTCTACCACCCACAATAAAAACGGAGAAGCTCTGTTTGATTTTCATGCTAACCATGAAAGGCAAGATAAACAAAACCATCTACGGAATTATTTCGAATCAAAACGTCCCATTGCTCAGAGATTGTTACAGGAGAGCGGTTTGCTTCAAAACGTAACAACCACTGGCGGTATGCAATCATTATTCCCTGAATTTATCCCACACCAAGTACAAACACTGGTTGACAAAATCCCTGTTAAACCCGGTCTTACATTGATTGAAGCACCCACCGGATCAGGCAAAACAGAAGCCGCCTTAGCCTATGCCAGTTATATGCTGGCAGGAGAAATAGCAGAGAGCATAATCTTTGCATTGCCAACACAGGCGACTGCCAATGCCATGCTGGAGCGTCTGATTAAAGTCTCGAAAAAACTGTATGACGGAGCTGACATTGTTTTGGCGCACGGCAAAGCTGGTTTTAACCCTGAATTTATTGATCTGAAGGAAGCCTCAAAAAGAAATACATCTCTTGATGGTGAGCATGAACTGGAAGCCAGTGTGCAATGCTCCCAGTGGCTTGGGCAAAGCCGCAAGCGGGTATTTCTGGGGCAAATTGGAGTATGCACGGTTGATCAGGTGCTTGTTTCGGTTTTGCCCGTTAAACATCGTTTTGTGCGTTCATTCGGGCTGGGTAAAAGCGTGTTAATTATTGATGAGGTTCATGCCTATGACAGTTATATGTATGGGCTTTTAATTGAAGTACTCCACAGACAAAAAGCCATGAATGGTAGTGTGATTTTACTATCTGCCACTTTACCTCTTTTTCAACGTGAAAAGCTTATGTCCACATGGGGTGATGCCACAAATGTCTTTACTAAAGAGGATGATTATCCGCTCATATCACATATACACAGCGAAAAAACCACCACTTATCCGTTGCCTGTGGAAGAATGCAAACGACTGGCACAACAACCCAAACGTATGGTTAAAATTAGCAACCTGACAACACCAGATATGCTTCCTGATAAGGGTTTGATAGAGCAAATCATCCAGGCGGCAGAACACCATGCCAATGTGGTTATTATCTGCAATTTGGTAGCCGATGCGCAGTCACTTGCCAGTCAGTTGAAAGAACTGACCTCTATAACCGTTGACCTATTTCATTCACGTTATCGTTTTAAAGATCGCCAGCAAAAGGAAAATCTGGTACTTGAAAGTTACGGCAAGGGTAATAAGCGCAAGCAGGGGGGTATTCTGGTAGCAACTCAGGTGGTGGAACAAAGCCTTGATTTGGACTTTGACTGGATGATTAGTCAGCTTTGCCCTATGGACTTGCTGTTTCAGCGTTTAGGGCGACTACACCGACATGAGCGAGAAAGACCAAGGGGATTCACAGAACCACAATGTACAGTATTGTTACCTGAAAATGAGGATTATCAGTTGCACAAGCTGATTTATGGTAACAAAAAAGCACCTAATTCTCGTGTCTTATGGCGTACAGAGCAGCTTATAAAAAATACAAGCGGCGATAATTCCACGCTGGTTTTTCCGGATGCTTACCGCCCCATGATTGAGTGTGTGTATCAGGAAGAACCCTGGCTGGATGAGCCTGTTTCAATTATTGAGGAATATGAGGCCTTCCAGATGGAAGAAATTGCAAGCCGGATGACTGCCAATGATTTAACCAAAATTGAAAACGTCTGGGATGATCAGGATAGCAACATCAATGCCCTAACCAGAGATGGTGAAATGAACCTGAATATTATTCCTGTGCTTGCTATAGAAAGGGGAAGCTATTTTTTGGATGAAACCATACCAATTACTGAAATTGAAGAATGGAAGCAACAGGAAGCTTTAATGTTGAACACCATTCCTGTTCCTGCCTCTTGGGAATCCAGCTTGCAAGACATTGCTATTAAATACAAGGATAGTGATGTCTTTTGTTTGCCCATGATTCCTGATAGTGACTCATGGAAGGCAACAGGTAAAAAAGCCGATTTTAGATACAATATAGATACAGGCTTGGAAAGGAAAAAGCAAGAATAATAACATGCTATAAAAGTGAGGGCAGAAACACTCTGCCCTCATCCCCACGGATGTGGGGAACAAACTAAGTATAAAACTAAGTTCAAACTGAACTCGGTGCATCCCCAAGTATTGGGGAACGCTTTTAGCTTTTAGTATACTATACGCATTTTTCAAACTGAACTCTTGTGAAATATTTAATCAGCGTGTATTATTTGACCATTATTTCAAAGATATGCACGCTAACATGAACCGATTCATTAAGAAACTTGTTAAAAACCTCAATAAAATTAATCCATTGGGGTTTGCAACATTAGCTTTAATTGTAAGTTTACTATCGGTCATGGTGGTTTTCATCTTTGCACTGAAATTATAAAGGCATATATCAATGAATTTGCTTACCGATCCCTGGATTCCTGTTCAACAAAATTCAGAATTTAAACTGATCACGCTCCAGAGTATTTTGTGTCACGAAGATTGCGGTGAAATTGCCCTATCCCGTGATGATATGGAACTAGCCTGTTTACAACTTCTGATCTGTCTAGTTCAGGTTCTGTTTTTGCCTGAAAATGGAAAAACTTTAAAACAGCGTATTGTCAAACCGTTAACTGAAGGCGAGTACAATGCGGGCATTAAAGACTATATCGACTGGTTTGATCTCACTCATCCTGATACTCCCTTTATGCAAATTCGGGGAGTAAAAGCGGCAAAACCAACCCCTATTCAAAAATTATTTATTGGTATGCCAGAAGGAAATAATCATGCCTTTTTTAATAATGCAGGTGATATTCGTGGAATAAGTAAATCAGCTGCTGCAATTGTCTTGTTTAATCAGGCTATGAATAGTCCGAGTTTTGGTGGTGGCTTTAAGGGTGGTTTTCGTGGAGGTGCACCCATTACCACCTTGCTTGCAGGGGATTCACTCCGGCAAACCATCTGGTTTAATATTCTGCACAAGGAAAGCGTAATTGAACTACTACCCAACTATGAACATTTGGCTAAAAATGATAAACCTGTCTGGGTAGAACCTATTAAAGAAAAGTCAAAAATATCAGTATCAGAAATTGGTCTATTGCGTGGTTTGTTTTGGCAACCTGCCCATATTGAACTGGAATTTAATGAAGACTCTCATTTTTGTGAGTTTTACGGTATAAAAACAAGTAGCCCAGTCATCTGCTGCTTTAACAAGGAAAAGTTTGTCTATGAGATAATTGGCGACTGGATTCATCCACATTCACCACGCATTATTGACATAAAAAAGCATACCACTCGCTATCGCTCGTTTACTACTACTGCACCAGCATGGACGCAACTTAATCACTTTGTTATTCAATCTGATAGCAAAAAAGAAAATTATCGTGTAGCAAGCGTAGTCAGGCAGTTTTCAGCATTGACATCTGACATAAAAGATATAACCCCCCAGCTTATTGTTGGTGGTTATCGAAATAAACAAGCTTCAATTTTACAACGCAGACATGAGCTTTTTCCTCTAAATTCAGGTTGGGAATCCAATAGCAATCACTTTGAAGAATTAATCAATCAGGCTGTTGAAATAAAAAAGTTGCTGCGCAACAAGTTATATGGATTTGCACAGGCATCGGGCGCAGAAGGCGTTCCTGATAGGGCTGAGCGACTTTTTTATCACAATTCTGAAAAAATAATACTGGATTCTTTGCGGAATATAGATTGGCGTAAAAGTGCAGAGACCATCAAGCAACTTAAGAGACAACTCATAAAGTTAAGCTGGAACATTGTTGATGAAGTCACTCGTCCCTACCAGCATGAGGCTAAAATGATCAAGGCACTAACTATTACTCGGAAAACACTGGCAGGCGGATTCAGCAAACTAACAGGAGAAGCAGGATGAGCAACAATAAAATAAATTTTGTTGATATTGTCGAGCGTTATAACAAAAGGCTTAGTAGTGGGCAACGAGCAGAACTACGCAGGGCAACACTTGAATCAATTGCTTCCATCCCTGCATATTACCATTTGTTGCCTGGCATAAGAACAAACTCAAGCTGGGATCGTGTGGTGTTTTTTTTACCTTATGTAAAGCACTCTGATAATGCAAAAACATTGGGTGAACAATTAGCCAAGAAGGTCAGTGAGGAACGTTTGTTTCAGGTGCTAAGATCCCGAAAACCCAACGACCTGATTCAGCTTAGACGATTGGTACAACAGGTTGAACCTACTGTAGATTGGCAACAATTCGGAAAAACTCTATTTTTCTGGAATGAGGATAAGAAACGCCGATTATTAGAAGATTATTTTTACCATTATTCCGCCCCCAAAAAAGGAGCCAAGACATGAGCAATAAAAATTTTATCAATTTCCATATCCTTATCTCGCACAGTCCTTCCTGTTTAAACAGAGATGATATGAATATGCAAAAGTCCGCTATTTTTGGCGGTGTACGTCGTGTACGAATTTCATCACAATCATTAAAACGCGCTATACGCAAAAGTGATTATTACAAAGAACATCTTGGTCAACCTTCAAAGCGTACACGCGAGCTTGGCAAACTCAATAAAAAATATTGTAAAGCTTTGCAAGATCGCTTCTCAGAAGAAGAGGTCACACAAGCCATTGAATGGATTGCGGGAAAAAACGGTATTGCCGAAGATGAAAAATTGCAAGCAAGTTCTGTTGCACCCTGGTCGGTTGAAGAAGTTGCGCATTATTGTCAAGTTATTGCCGACGCAGGTGAAGATGCTGATAAAAAGAAGCTGGAAAAACAAATACAGAAAGAATCAGCTGCCTTTAATGAAGCATTGACCAAAGCGGTAGATATTGCTTTATCGGGTCGCATGGCAACATCAGGCTTGATGACTAATATGGATGGAGCAATGGCTGTTGCCCATGCTATCACGACCCATGCAGTTGATGCGGATATTGACTGGTTTACAGCCGTTGATGATCTGGTTGCTGAAGAACAGCAAAAACGGCGTGTGGGTGAAACTACCGAAGGGGAAGGTGAGCAAGGTTCTGGACATTTGGGTACACAGGAATTTAGCTCTGGTGTTTTTTATCGATATGCCAGCCTTAATATTCCCCAGTTACAGGAAAACCTGGGAGGAGCATCGCGTGAAAAAGCTCTTGAAATTGCATCTCACGTTCTGCATATGCTGGCAACAGTCGTACCATCAGCAAAACAACAAAGTAGCGCTGCCTATAATCTGGCTGATTATGTCATGGTGAGTTTTAGCTCCATTCCTGTATCACTTGCCAATGCGTTTGAAGACCCCATAAACAACCAATCTGGTTTTTTGAAGCCTTCTATAAGCGCTCTTCAGAATTACTGGAAACAAACTCATCAGGGTTATGGACTGAAAGAACAAGTTGCCACTTTTCAATTAGGAGAGAGCAAGCCCCTTGAAAATCTAACCGTGTTTTCATCCCTGCCAGAGCTTGAGACATGGGTGTGCAAAGATGCGGGAGTGTATTCATGAATAATGACATAAGGCATTATCTGGCACTGAAACTCAGTGGCGTAATGCAGTCATGGGGTGGGCATACACTGGAAGATCTTCGGCACACTGAACTCATGCCAACTCGTAGCGCCATATTAGGCTTGTTAGCAGCCTGTCTTGGTATTGACCGCAAGCATAGTGACAGGCTGGAAGCACTAGCGCAAAGCGTTACCATGGCAGTCAGGGCAGATGCTCATTCAAGCAAAACAGGAAAACTACTTGAAGCACAACGTATTATGGACTTTCATACTGTCATGGATGCTCGCAAGGTAGATGGAAAACCTAATAAATTCCCTGTTGTTTCTCGACGAGAATATCTTTGTGATGCTGTTTTTACTGTATTACTGGAGGAAAATGAAAACGCGTTTTTCTCTCTTGATGATATTAAACAGGCAGTTCAGAATCCTGTGTATATTCCATTTTTGGGTCGCCGCTCCTGTCCGATTACACGCCCCCTGTATGAAGCTGATTTAACTGCAAGTGACTTCAAGGCAGCCTTTTCACTACTTGATTCCATTGCTGGAACTGTTTATAGCGATAAACCTCTGGATCAGGATGATGTTGTCATGCGAATCAGGGATATTCCGCTATATAAACGAAAACGACAATTTGCATCGCGGAAACTCTATATTCACCCTGATAATGCAAATGAGGCTCATCATGTATCTGAGTAAAGTGTTTTTGCAACCATACCATCTTAATAACGCATGGGAATGGCATCGTGCATTATGGACGCTATTCCCTAATATTAAAAGCGGTCAGCCCTTACCCTGTTTATATCGCATTGAATCTATGAATCTGGCAAAAGGGGCACAAGTATTGATGCAGTCAGAGATAAAGCCTGTCTTACAGTCTGCAAAAGCCAACGTGTTGGCGCAAAAGGAGTTTGAGCCACAATTTATTCAGAATCAGCTATTGCGCTTTAATCTGCTGGCAAATGCCACCAAAAAAATTCGTGACAAGAAAAATCCCGAACGCAAAATACGAGTTCCATTAATAAAAGAAGAAGATCAACAGGCATGGTTACAACGGAAATTTAATGGTGTAGCAGATATTTCAGTAAACAACTTACTTATTCAGAATCAACCGCCCATTTATTTCCGCAAAGGCAGACATGTAGGCAAGATTATATCTACTCGTTTTGAGGGGCTGATAGAGCTTCAGTCTGCAAATGAGCTTCAAAGACTTCTAAAACAAGGCATAGGTTCAGGAAAATCATTTGGTTGCGGGCTTTTGTCTTTAGCTAAGACTTAACACCATATCCTGTTGAATTAATTATAAAATAGAGTTTCCATTCAGGTGCTATTTATAAAAGTTAATTGGTTTATGCTACACTTTGGCATGTCATATTGATCTGTTATAACTGAAATGTGTACCTGGGTCGTTATACAGGCGTGAAAAGTTCTGTTGGCAACATATCGCCAAAATAACATGAAGGAAAGCAGTAATGACTAAAAATCAGGTATTAACAATTCTCAGGCGTATAAAACCAGAGTTAACAGAATACTTTGGTGTCATACGATTGGCATTATTTGGCTCTACAGCAAGAGGAGAGGCAACCCCCAATAGCGATATTGATATTATCGTCTCCTTTGATGGTCCTGCAACCTCAAAACGTTATTTTGGCGTACAATTCTTGCTCGAAGATACACTGGGGCAGCCAGTTGATCTGGTGACAGAGAAGGCAATACGTAAAGAACTACGCCCCTATATTGAACGAGAGGCAATCAATGTCTAAGCGTGAGTGGGCAATTAAACGATTTTTCCGATCATGGCAAATACTAGCACCCCATTTCTCTCCCTTAAACCCATACCGATGAAAGATCGCGTCTCCATGATTTTTCTTGAATATGGTCAGATAGATGTCAAAGACGGAGCATTTGTACTAATTGATAAAAATGGCGTGCGTACACATATTCCAGTCGGCTCGATTGCCTGCATTATGCTGGAACCAGGCACGCGGATATCTCATACAGCAGTGAGATTGGCATCGGAAGTCGGTACATTACTGGTATGG
>JALVDQ010000475.1 GCA_027008885.1 Thiotrichaceae bacterium
CAGAAAACGCAGTTCTTTATCTGCCAAATCATAACTTTCCGGCGTGACCCGACTGTCATGGCAAACCAGCGTTTCATTCAAGTGGTCATCTTCAATCCCCCAAAAGCAGGGATCAGCTATTTCTTGTGACCCATGCCCTGAATAATAAAAAAGTGCCGTATCGCCTTCTTTTGCCTGCCCCAGATGATCTTTAAACTGCCACAGAATCTCCTCCCGGGTTGCCTGAAAATCAAGCAAAGTCACAATATTGGTAGCAGGAATATCAAAGCGTTCTTTTAAAACATCCTGCATCGCATTGACATCATTCTCACAGCCACCAAGATTGTTAATATGATTAGCCTGGTACTCATTGATACCAACAAAAAGGCAATAAATAGACATAACTGATTCCTAAATACTAAAAGGCTGTTGTTGTACAAATTCACTATTGTTTGTGTCATCCCTCACTGCATTTCCTCCTCCACTAAAGCACGATCAGCCAATACCTTCTCTAAAATAGAATCAATCCGTAGCTGCTCTTCCACGCGGGTTTCATTATCATATTGCTCTTGCAATAAGCGAATTTTCTTGCTCAAACGATCCCAGCGGTTTTGCAAATCTTTAGCCTTATACTCAGCCAGTTGATTACTAATATTTGGCTGGATTTGTATATTAGCCAGTGACCACTGAACTGCCTTATTTTGGGTTTCAATTAATTCCCAGCTCCAGTTCTCTGCAGTAGGATCAGACTCTATTGAACGGTTGTTATCTTCATGCCTAACAACTGCCGATGCAGTGGCTTTCGCCCAATCGTATGCTTCTTTAATGGTGGTTTTTAGCGTTTTGCTATCGACCAGTTTCTTATAAAATTCAGTTGCAAAAACTTGTGCTTGCCGATCATTAACAGGATGACTGGTGGCAATAACCGCAGGTATATTTGCCCTTGCAAATGCCTCAACCTGCTTATGATTATTACAACCATTTAAAAACAGCAGGCGTATTGAATGCTGCAATGCGAGCACCTCAGCCAAACCTGGGGCATTCAGCATTCCTTCATGCAATCGCCATAAGTCACTATTGGTATGCCCCGCAAAATGCAAGATTACAATTTGATTATTAAAACGGCGCAACTCTTCAAATAAATCCTGGGGAGAACTATAAGGCAATAGCTCAATCTCAAAATGAGAATATTGATCCAGAGAATCCCGTAAAATTTTACGAATAGACTGAGATTCCTTGCCAATCTCATCTAAAGGCTGTTTTTTATCATTGGCAAAGACCAATAGAATGACTGCCTTGTCCATATACCACCCCCCCTTTTTTTTACATTTTTGGCTTCGCCATCTATGCTATTCTAGAGAACAAAGATACGCAAAGTTTAGGATTAAAATGAACACACAAGCCGTTCAAGTCAATACTATCAGTCATAATGAATATTTGGAAGGCGAGCTGGAAAGCGAGATTCGCCATGAATACTATGATGGTTATATTCATGCAATGGCAGGAGCAGGGGCTAAGCATAATACCATTGCGGGAAACTTATTTAGTCAATTACGCCAAAAAACACGAGGCACAAGCTGTCGCGCTTTTATTGCGGATATGAAACTCTATATTCCTGAACTAAACCGTTTCTATTACCCCGATGTATTATTAGCCTGTGACCCAGATGATAATGAAGAATACTACCGTCAGAATCCCTGTTTGATTATAGAGGTTTTATCTCCTGCAACCGAAGCCATAGACCGCAGGGAAAAACTACATGCCTATCAACAAATTACATCACTACAAGAATATCTGCTGGTATCACAAGAAAAAATGCAACTGGAACTTTATCGTCGAGATGGCGAACACTGGCAATACCTTATGCTGGATAATGAACAGGATACACTCAAAATTGACTGCCTTGATTTAGAACTTGGGATGCCTGATATCTATGAAGATGTCGTATTTTCTTAATCAGGATCTCCCTACCCACCCCCCCTGTTTTTTACATATTTTTGCTACTACAAACCTTCCTTATAAGCTAAACTTGCCGTTAAACCCCAAAAACATACCTTTTATCTCTCAGCATTATGGAAAGGGCTTATGCTGCAAATAGATCGACTCAAGTACCAGCTTGATGAACACACCCAACGCTGGAAAAAAATATCAGATGATCTCGCGCGTCTGCATGAAGTGCATGATAATGAAACTCGCGTAGAAGAAAAGATTCGCCTAGAACCCGCGATTAAAGAAAAGCAAAAACAACGCGAAGAAGTGGAACTTCAACTGCAAAAGGTAGAAGCTGAAATCAAGCAACTTGAAACACAAGACCTAATTAATAAAGCGCAACAAGCCACAAAAAATAAAGCCTATGAAAAAGCCATACAACTTTGGGAGCTAATACTCAACACTGATCCAGATAATCAACAGGCAATAACTGAAACCAGTAAATTAAAATTACAACTTGATCAACAGAACCATGCCAAACGGCTGATTGCTTCGCTTGTTGAACGCATGGCAGAAATTCAGCCCGTATTTGCCGATGTGGTTAAACAATTAAATAATCCCAGTGCTGAAATCAGTCTAATTAGTGAACAGACCCAGCGGTTTATTAATAACGAGCTAAGTGCAGAACAATATATCGAGCTATGCCAGGCATTAATTAGCACGCCTTCTGCAACTGCAAGCAATACCAACTACAAAGCCCTGGCTGATCGCATTAGCCGTGGTGAAATCGTGCTGTTTATTGGCTCAAATTTATTGCAGGAATACGGGCAAAACGCTACCGAAGAAAGCCAGCTTGCCCGTTCACTCGCTGAAAAAGTGGGTTATGACACGTTTAGCAATGGCAATAGTGGCAACAATGCCAATAACAGCTCGCTTTCCGCCATTGCAGAGCTCTACCAAATGCTCCCTGAATTTGGGCGTAAATCATTATTAAATGAGCTGGACAAGGCACTACCCAGCTCGACAGATGCCAATGCACGCATTAAGCTTTATGACTCGCTTGCCAAGGTAGAAACACCACTGGTGCTTATCTCATCGGCTTATGACAATCTGCTGGAACAGGCTTTTCTAAAATCAGGCAAAAAATTTGCCGAGCTTTCTTCCATTATTGCCCGCAGTGATGATTATGATATAGGGCATGTGGTGGTGCGTTATTCAGATAATAAAGAACCTGAGCGAACCTATATTGAAGAAGAGCTTTCGCGCTTGCGCCTGCTGGAAGAAGGCTATAGCCTGATCTATAAAATTCGCGGAACCTGCAAGCAGGATGCACAAAGCGATGCACTTACGCTGGCAGAAAGCAACTATTTCACCTTCGCACGTTATGGTAAAAAAATCATACCCGGCTATCTGTCCCGGCAATTTCGTGATCGCGGTTTTTTGTTTTTGGGCTTTTCACCCAAAAGCTGGGAAGACCGTCTGCTGGTAAACACACTGCTCAAAAAGCGTCAGCACTCCCCCGAACCCTGCTACACCATTGGTACAACACTGGATAAAATGGAAGCCGCCTATTGGGATAGCTGCCATGTGCGCGAATACAAGGCAAATCTACAAGATCTGGATGACTATCTGGCAGAGGCAGTATTATGAGCGATCAAGCCAATAAAAATAAAAACATAAACCTGAACCAGCCTAAAACTAATCAGCCCTACCCTGGTCTGCGCCCCTATCGAGAAGATGAAAAAGACAACTTCTTTGGGCGTGATGCCGACCGTGAAATTCTGGTTGATAAACTCCTCAGCAATCGCCTGACCCTGCTATTTGCCGCCACAGGCGTGGGTAAAAGCTCGTTATTGCAGGCAGCAGTAATGCCGCAATTAAAAGATCCACTGGGTGAAAATCTCACCGTGGTATACCACAATGACTGGGTTATAGACCCCATAGACAGCCTGAAACGAAGCATCATCAGGGATATTAACCAAAGCATAATAAACCAGACCATTCCCGCCGATCTTCAAGATAAAAAAGAGCAAACACTGCCAGAACTGCTGGAGTTTTGCACCCTGTTTACACGGCATCCACTGGTCATCATACTTGACCAGTTTGAAGAATTTTTCCGTTATCAAAAACAGGGCGAGCAGTTTCACGCCTTTATTAATCAGATCACCTCACTGGTTATTAAGACCAAAATCCCGCTAAGTCTGGTGATCTCCATGCGTGAAGACTTTGCGCTAGAGCTGGATGCCTTTAAACCCAAACTGCCCACGCTACTTTTTGAAAACTACTATCGCATCGACAAACTTGGCGAACAAGCCGCCAGAGATGCCATAAAAATTCCCGCGCAACGTGCTGGCTTTAAATATGAACCCAAACTTTTTAAACAGCTTTTAAAAGATCTGTTAAGCCGTGATCTGGATCGCGCCCCCAGTGCTTTAACAGAAGAACTAAGCCAGGAACAAGGCAAAACAGCCGAGCCACCCTATATTCAAATCGTCTGCGGACAACTCTGGGAGCTGGAAAAAGATAACCCTGATAAAACATTACGTTTAAAAACCTATCAAGCCAAAGGCGGCGCAAAAGGCTTATTAAAAAATTATGTAAATGATGAACTAAGCCACTTTAGCACCGCTGAAAAAAACATTGCCTCACATGCCTTTGACCATCTGGTGAGCCGACGTGGAACCAAAATGCCACACACCGTAGAAGACCTGGCACAACTGATTAATCAGGATGAAAAAGAACTCAAAAAAGTTTTTGAAAAACTCACTGAAAAACGCATTTTACGCAGTCAAAAAAGAGCCAATAAAATCTGGTATGAGCTATACCATGATATGTTTTCACAGGTCATTGAGGACTGGAATACCATCTGGAAAGCCAAAATGCGCCGGCGACGATTTGCTATTATAGGCAGTAGTACCGCCGTGGTTTTATTTACAATGTATGCAGGCTTTGACTACCTCACCAATAAATTTAATTACCAGCTAATATCTAAAAACAAGCCGAATGATTATTTAGAGCTTTATCAAGGTAAATATGGCAGTCGGGATTTATTTCATCAAAAACACTATGCCCTCGAAACACGCTATCAACGTAAAGACCTGGAGCCTGATAAATGTGTTAAAAACTGTGGTGTTTTTGACTATAAAGATTTAAATACTGAATTAATTACTAATTTACCATTATTGGAAAGAATTACAGCTTATGCTGAAGATGGGCAATTTAGTAAAGCATTGGATCTGGTTAATAAAACGCTTCAAAACAAGAATACAAAAAACTCGGTTTTGGCTGTAAAGCATTTGGCAAAGATTAGGGTAAATGCCAGTTTGCCCAAATTAGCTGACTTAATAATAAATTCTAATAGTCCGGGTATTCGTAGTGCGGTTAGTAAAAATATGCCTATTGTGGCAACCAGAACTTTATTTCAGAATAGAGAAATAACTCAGCAATTTGCTTTTAAAAATAAAGAACTGACAACTTATTTGGCAAATCATACTGATTGGTTAAAAAAAATAAGTGATACTCAAGGAATATTTAAAAAAGTAATTGAAATAGAAAGTGAGACATTATTAGACAATAATAATGAAGGTTTTCCAGGTTTAATCAGTATTACTGGTTTATCTTCTACTTCGTATTTGATTAAGGCATTAGAAGATATACAACATTCAGGCGTCCCTCGTTCTGCCGCAATTGCACTAGGAAATATCAAAAGCCCACTGGCGATTCAGCCATTGATTAAGGTATTAGAAGATAAGGATATAATTAATTATGCCCGTTCTTCTGCCGCTTCTGCATTGGGGAGTATCGAAAGCCTACTGGCGATTCAGCCCTTGATTCAGGCATTAGAAGATGAAGATTCAGATATTCGTAAATCTGCCGCAGATGCACTGGGGAATATTAAAAGTCCACTGGCGATTCAGCCCTTGATAAAGGCATTAGCCGATGAAAATGAAACTGTCCGTTTTTCTGCCGCAGTTGCACTGGGGAGTATCAACAGCCCACTAGGGATTCAGTCCTTAATTAAGTCATTAGAAGATGAAGATAAAAATATCCGTTATTTTGCTACTTATGCACTGGGGAGTATCGAAAGCCCATTGGTGATTCAGCCCTTGATTAAGGCATTAGAAGATGAAGATAAAGGTATCCGTAGTTCTGCCGCTTCTGCACTGGGGAGAATCGAAAGCCCACTGGCGATTCAGCCCTTGATTCAGGCATTAGAAGACGAAGATAAATATGTCCGTTTTTCTGCCGCAGATGCACTGGGGAGTATTAAAAGCCCACTAGCGATTCAGCCATTGATTAAAGCGGTATTAGAGGATAAAAGTGGATCTGTCAGAGCTTCTGCCATTACTGCACTGCAGAGTATTAACAGCCCACTGGCGATTCAACCCTTGATTCAGGCACTAGAAAATAATAGTGATGATGTCCGTAGTTTTGCCGCTTTTACACTGGGGAGACTCAAAAGCCCACTGGCAATTCAGCCCTTGATTCAGGCATTAGAAGATAAAGATTCAGATGTCCGTCGTTCTGCTGCTGATGCACTGGGAAGAATCAAAAAGCCATTGGCAATTCAGCCCCTGATTAAGGCATTAGAAGATGAAGATAAAGGTATCCGTAGTTCTGCCGCTTCTGCACTGGGTAGCATCAAAAGTCCACTGGCGATTCAGCCCCTGATTCAGGCATCAGAAGATAAAAATGAATATGTCCGTAGGTCTGCTGCATCTGCAC
>JALVDQ010000476.1 GCA_027008885.1 Thiotrichaceae bacterium
AGTCGGGATATTCTGTAAAAATATATAAAAAACAGGGGGGATGGGTGACAGAAGACAGAAGACAGAGGACAGAAGAAAAATGCACTTTATCGTCAGGCAATGGAATTAAAAAAGTATTAAAAACAAGGGGGATGGGTATAAAGTTTTCTTTTTTATATTGCATTGTTCCCATGCTCCGTGTGGAAACGATACAATACCGCGAACACACAGCGAAGCTAAAAAAATGAAATACAAAGACTTACGAGATTTTATTGCGCAACTTGAATCCAGAGGCGAGCTTAAACGCATTAGTGCCGAGGTTGATCCTTATCTTGAGATGACTGAAATCTCTGACCGAGTGTTGCGTGCAGGCGGATCTGCCTTATTATTTGAAAATCCCAAAGGCTTTGATACGCCTGTATTGACTAATCTCTTCGGTACGCCTGAGAGGGTTGCGATGGGCATGGGTGAAGAGTCGGTTTCTGCCTTGCGGGAGGTTGGCAAACTACTTGCCAGCCTGAAAGAGCCTTCGCCACCCAAAGGCATAAAGGATGCTATCCATTCCATCCCGACTTTTAAAAAGGTGCTGGATATGGCACCTAAAAAAATCCGTAATGCTGCTTGTCAGGCGGTTGTGTTGCAAGGTGACAAAGTTGATCTGGGCAAGTTGCCAATCCAGACCTGTTGGCCGGGCGATGCTGCGCCGCTGATTACCTGGGGACTGGTTGTCACCAAAGGCCCCAACAAGGCGCGTCAGAATCTGGGCATTTATCGCCAGCAGGTGCTTGGCAAAAACCGCGTGATTATGCGCTGGCTGTCTCATCGGGGGGGCGCACTGGATTTTCGTGAGTGGCAGGAGAAACATCCGGGAGAACCTTTTCCGATTGCGGTCGCGCTGGGGGCTGATCCTGCTACCATTTTAGCGGCAGTCACGCCAATACCTGATACGCTTTCGGAATATGCCTTTGCTGGTTTGTTACGCGGTTCTCGCAGTGAGGTGACACAATGTCTTGGCTGTGATTTGCAGGTTCCCGCATCAGCCGAATATGTGCTTGAGGGCTATATTTATCCCGACGATATGGCTAATGAAGGACCTTATGGCGACCACACCGGCTATTACAACGAGGTTGAGCGTTTTCCCGTGTTTACGATTGAGCGCATAACGCAGCGTCAAGACCCCATCTATCACAGTACCTACACGGGTCGTCCACCCGATGAGCCCGCAATGCTGGGAGTTGCGCTGAATGAGGTTTTTGTCCCCATTCTGCAAAAGCAGTTTCCTGAAATTACTGATTTTTATTTGCCGCCCGAAGGCTGCTCTTACCGTATGGCGGTCGTCAGCATGAAGAAGCAGTATCCCGGACATGCCAGGCGCGTGATGCTGGGGGTGTGGTCATTTTTACGGCAGTTTATGTATACCAAGTTTGTGATTGTCGTCGATGATGATATCAATACCCGTGACTGGAACGATGTCATCTGGGCAATGACCACCCGCATGGACCCTGCCCGCGATACCACCCTGATTGAAAATACACCGATAGACTACCTTGATTTTGCCTCACCCGTTTCGGGGCTAGGT
>JALVDQ010000477.1 GCA_027008885.1 Thiotrichaceae bacterium
AAAATTGCGTGAGCTTGATGATAGCGTCAAGGCAGATGATATTGAAAGCCGTTTAAAACTCAGCAAAGATCAGGCATTACGCGCACAGCGTGACAAGTCAGAAATCTATGAAGATGGTGGTAAGGTTATCAAGCTCGGTCGCCATCGTTTTAGTGTAACCACGCAAGAGCTGGATTTAAGTATCCTGCAAAAGGGCGATCACTTAAATCTACATTTAAACGGCACAGATTTTAATGAGCCGATAGATAATCAAGAGCTCAACTCACAGCAAGAATTTTGGTCTATCGAGATAGAATCAGAATCCCCACAGCTTTATCGTGCCGAATATCTGGCGGGGCTAATTTTAGATAGCGCACAGCAACAAACAGATAATTTAAGTCAGGAAAAATTGGAAACAGCCAGCCACAACGAGGCTGATCTACTCAAACTGGTGCATAATTTTGCTGCACCACGCTATAAGGAAGCCTATGAAAAAGGCATTCACGACCATGATGCCAGTCGCATTTTACAGCAGCTTTTACCCATTCTTAAAAGCAGCGGTCTGTTACGCTATTCACCCAAACAACGCGCACTGGCAAGTCTGTTCTGGTCGGTCAGCAAAAATCAGCCATTACAAGCTGGCTGGCAAAAACGCGCGATTAGCGCCAAACAACTGGTAGACGTGTTTAACCATCATGATGCCAGTCAACGCTTGCAAAAAGAAATCCATCAGGAACTTGACAAGTTTTTAACGCAATACCCAATTGAAGCTGACCAGAATACACGCAGTTTATCGGCTGAATATCTGGTTCAGGAACTCGCAGAAGAAAAAATACAGTTTGTCTCAAGCCAATATGCCAAAACACTGCTGGATGACTTACGCAGAAGCCTCAAAGTTGCCGGAGCATGGGATACATTCGAGAAAACACTACAGCAACAGACAGGGCAACACCACGAACGCTGGGCATTGGCGCAGGCATGGCTAAGTGCAATGCTGGAAAAGGAAGAAAATGAGGGGCAAAGAGATCAACGCAGCCACTATATTCCAGAAGCGGTTGCACTATTAATCTGTGATGATATTGACTGGCAAGATAATAATACCCAACTTGAAGTTGTCGTTGATGACATCATGGGGGATCATGCGCGCATTGAAAATCGTCAGCTTCACTTTAGTTTAGATGATTTTTTAAGTCGCTATCATTACCATAAAACCCATGTAATCACAGGCTATCACGACTATTTAAAACTACGCAGTCGCATTATTGAAGAATCTGCCGAAGCACTACGATTAGAAGAATTTAAGCCGCGTCCGCTCTCCTCTTTTGTTAGAAACCGTCTGATTAATGAACTGTATTTATCCCTGATTGGTGACAATCTTGCCAAGCAAATGGGCACAGTCGGTGAAGACAAACGCACCGATTTAATGGGCTTGCTAATGATGATCTCGCCACCAGGTTACGGTAAAACAACCCTGATGGAATATGTTGCCAGTCGTCTTGGCTTGATTTTTATGAAGATCAACTGCCCATCGCTAGGGCATGATGTGTTATCGCTCGACCCACAACAAGCACCCAATGCAACTGCCGCACAAGAGCTAAACAAGCTCAATCTGGCGCTTGAAATGGGCAATAATGTGATGCTCTATCTGGATGATATTCAACATACCAATCCGGAATTTCTGCAAAAATTTATCTCCCTGAGTGACGGCACACGCCGTATTGAAGGCATCTGGAAAGGTAAAACCAAAACCTATGATATGCGTGGCAAACGCTTCTGCATTATTATGGCGGGCAACCCATACACCGAATCGGGTGATGTCTTTAAAATCCCCGATATGTTGGCAAACCGTGCCGATATTTATAATCTGGGCGATATGCTTGGCGACCATGAAGAAGCCTTTGCACTTAGCTATATTGAAAACAGCCTCACCGCCAACCCCGTGCTTGCACCACTGGCAACGCGAGAAATGTCTGATATTTACCTGTTGATTGATATGGCAAAAGGCAAGCAGCTTGCCTCAACTGATCTGAAACACAATTACAGCGGCGCAGAGCTAAATGAGATTTTAGAAGTCCTGAAAAAAATGTTCACTATTCAGGAAGTCGTGCTAAAAGTGAATCAGCAATACATTGCATCTGCCGCGCAAAATGATGATTATCGCACCGAGCCACCATTTAAATTGCAAGGAAGTTACCGCAATATGAACAAAATGGCAGAAAAACTCTCGGCGGTGATGAACCACGATGAAATGATGCAGATGATCGAAGATCACTACCTCGGCGAAGCCCAACTGCTCACCACAGGCGCAGAAGAAAACCTGCTAAAACTCGCCGAACTGCGTGGCAATATGACCACAGAACAGCAGCAACGCTGGCAAATTATTAAAGAAGAGTTCCAGAAAAACAAAATGGCAGGCAATGAAGAAGCCACCATCGGACTGGAAATCAGCGATAAACTTGGCGCATTGGTCAGTAATATCCAGCAGGTAAATGAATCATTGCAACAAACAGAAAACAGCGACAAAAATACCGAAAAATTAACCACTGAACTTAGCAAGCTATCACAAAGCCAGAGCAAAAACAGTGAGCAAATCTCAGCCTATCTGGAAGTAATCAGGCAAAATCTGGATGGCTTCCAGCAAATCCTTCAACAAAGTTTACAACAGGCACAACAGCCAAAAGAAACCGATGCACATCTAGCCAAGGCGCTTATGATGATCTCTCAAAAACTGCAAATGATAGATGATTCAAACAACGACACAACTGAAGCAGGACAAGCCATAGCCCAACAACTCGCAAAAATAGGTGAAAGCATGAGCAATATGATGGGCGAACTGCGAGAAATGTCAGATGCATCACAACAAAGAGTTAGATGGCTAACCCGATTAGGCAGAAAGAATAAAGAGATTGATAGAAATATGTAAAAAACAGGGGGGGTGGGTAATACCTTTTGCAAAACCAGTCATGTTTAAAACTCTGTGCTCATAAAAATGGTTAAGCCTCCCAAGGTAGGATATAATCCTACTATGTAGGATAAAAGAGGCACTGCAAATGACAATGATCAAAAAAAGCATTAGTTTGACAGATAAACAAAATGAGTGGATTAAGTTACAGATTAGCAATGGTGACTATGGTAATGATAGCGAGGTTATCCGTGATCTTATTCGTCAAAAACAAGCACAAAATGCCGAGCTTCAAGCTATACGACGATCATTGATTGAAGCAGAACGCTCAGGGTTTAGTGATAAAACAGCTGAAGAGATCAGACAAGAAATTAAACTTAAGTTAAAAGCTAATGCCTGAATATACGCTTAAAATCAACTTGCAAGCTGAACTTGATCTTGTCGAGATTTATACTGATGGCTTTTCTCGATGGGGCGAAGTACAGGCAGATATTTATTATGACAGTTTATTAAAACGCTTTGATCAATTATTGGAACAACCGTATTTGTATCAAGGAGTAGATCATATTCGTGCAGGTTATAGGCGTAGTGTGTGTGGTGTTCATTCCATTTATTATCGTATCAATGATAATACAGTTGAAATTATGCGAGTATTAAAATTGCAGGATACGAGTGGTATTTAAGTACCTAAGCATAATAAATCTAACAATTTTGATCTTATTTTCTGATCTTCTGCGTTATTGCTTCAGTCACGTAGCTAAACTATGCTCCTTCAGCAATGCCTTGAATATCAAAAAATAAGAAACAAAATTTTTGTTAGATTAATTTTGCTCAGGCACTTAGTGGTAAAACTTTGTATAGCACGATTCGCACAAAAAGAGGATTGTAATTACTGGCTCGCCCGCAGGGAGTAACCTAAAGAAGAATTGTAGGGTCGGTGTAGCCTTGCGAAACCGACCATTATTGAGACTTAAATTTGGTTGGTTCCGTAAACTTCACCAACCCTTCTACGGTGATCTACTGTCACAATGCTACAGAATTGTAGGGTCGGTGCAGCCATGCGAAACCGACCATATTGAGGCTTAAATTTGGTTGGTTTCGTAAACTCCACCAACCCTACACTACAGAAAATCGGGAAATATCGTTATGCCAAATTACACACGAGTATTTGAAGATTCTCACTGTTATTTTTTAACGGTTGTTACGCATCAGCGTAATCCTATATTGATTCTCAGGCAGAGTTTAAAGCAAGCCAGAAACAGTTATTGATTGGCTAACTCACTAAAGGTGTCACTGATTGACTGTAATTTTAAGGCGAGTTTATTCTTTTTATCCTGATCAAACATCGCAATTAGTGTGCTAAATAACTTTGCCTGCCGTTTTATATCTTGCTGTCGTTGTTGCAAGACCTTTCCTGTATATTTTACCCTCCTGTTATTCCAGATTTGGGTAAATTGTGCTTTGAACTGCGGGTTTCGTGGCTTTTTAAGCAAACTGATTAAGCGTATATTCCATGCCTTGCCATATTGAAGCTCATACCAGCGTTGATCATGAAATTTTACGCTTTCATCTTTCAATATTTTCTTTTGTTTTGCATTTAGAGGCACCTCAGCAAAGGCAAAGAGTTGTTCCATGCCTTGCGTAAACTCATTTACCAGTTTTTTTGTTTTTATTTCATATTTCTCCTTTTGGTACTCATTATTCAATGATTTTACCAGTTGCAACACCTGATTTGCGCTTAAAGTGTCAGCAATATCTGCTAATTGTGACGTTAGGTGTCTTGCCTGTTCAAAGTGAGGCATCCCGTTCAGCTGCATTAATGCATTTTGAAACACAGGTATAGAAGGTGTTTCTTGCTGAACTGTCGAAGCCAGCCGGGTAAAAATCTGTGAATATTGAGGTAGTTTGTTTTGTCTGTGCCACTTCATCAGTTCGGTGACATAGTGATTCAGCCTGGCATTTTGGCTAGGAGTAAGATTTATAGTCTGTTTTAAATCGTTTGCAAACTCAATGCCTAATTCGCTATAGGCTTCTTTTAGCATATTGGGTGAGTAGGAGCAGGCGCTTAAACTGAATAAAAGACTGATCAGGAGTGCATGTGTCCAATTTATTAAACTGTTTTTCATTTTTAGATCCTCATTGTGAAATAATCGAATCACAAATATACGATCCTGAAATGTAAGCGTCTGTGGCTGTTCTGTATGGCTTTTGTTGTGGCAAGATAGCGAATCTGTGCATACTTTATTTGCATAAAAAAGGAGGCTGAATGCCTCCTTTACATCTTTTTTAGTTAAGTATCTATAAATCAGGATTAAATTGTTTACAGCCTGGTCCATCGGCGGCACAGTTTGGTACAGAGGGATTGTCTGGACCTGGGCGTGGCGGATTCCCTGAATTAAACTGTTTACAATTTACACCATCCGCAGCACAATCTGGTGGATAATTACGTCCTGCACAAGCTGACAGGGTTAAGACGCTCAAAGCCATTAGAGTCACTATTCGTTTCATCTCATACTCTCCTTATATTTTTTATACTCCGCCTTAGACCGCATTCAGGCAAATCAGTTTCCAGCCGGGAAACAGACACTAAAACCAGTAAGACAAGCCGAGATTGGCACCGACTCGATACTTTTTGTTGTTGGTTAACGGACTGTTGCGAATTGATTTGGCACGTTTAATGACGCTCGCACCAGCATCAATCGTAAAATGTTTATTCAGATTCATTTGTGCTTCTACGCCTACATAAGGCTCCAGGGCTGATTTTGCCTTATATGCCTTCCTGTTTGCTTTTGCTTCAGAATTTTTTACGCCATAATAATAATCAACAACCTTGCGGCTTTGATAATGCAAACCACCCATTGCTGCGACATTAAGCTTGCGTTGACCTGTCCAGTGTGGTGCATGAGGTGTGATTCCTCCAAGTTTAATACCTGCTTCATAGCCTTTACTGGCATTAACATCGCGGCTGGCATTCACCACAGCACTACCCAGACCAGTGTTAATAATTACCCTGCCACCAATATCAACCGATGTTTTACGTTTTGACATGCCTTTAAACAAATCATCATCTCCTGCCTTAAAGCCGTCATGGTGAGTGCTTAAGCTTAGCTCGATTGCGTGTTTTTCAGAGTTGCTAAAGTCATATGACAAACCGTTTTTGGAGGCATTAAACTTGTCTCCGCGATATTCAAGACCGATCAGTCCATCATACTTGTTTTTTTTCGTGTTGTATTTCTGGTGATGATTATCCGTACCCAAACGCAAGCCCCAGTCAGCATGGGATGCGCCACTCACAAGAGTCATTGAAATCGCAAGCAACAGTCTGGTTTTGGTTAAATGGTTCATGTTTTTTCCTCGTCGTCATAGTTATCAAAGTATTTTGTAAGAACCTGTCTGGAAATAATACAAAGATATACAGGCAATACTGTTTTACCTTGGTTAGTGTTTTGTTAGGCTTTGTTATGACTGTGTAAGCTTCCGCGTAGCTTGTGTTGAGTACGCAAAAAATATGTAAAAACAGGGGGGATGGGTAACAGAGGACAGAAGACAGAGGACAGAAGACAGAAGACAGAAGACAGAAGACAGAGGACAGAGGACAGAGGACAGAAGACAGAAGACAGAAGACAGAAGACAGAAGACAGAAGACAGAAGACAGAGGACAGAGGACAGAAGACAGAGGACAGAGGACAGAGGACAGAGGACAGAGGACAGAGGACAGAGGACAGAG
>JALVDQ010000478.1 GCA_027008885.1 Thiotrichaceae bacterium
AATATGGAAAATAGGTATCCATTGGCTTAAAGCCGTTAAAAACAGGCTTACCTCGCCATGGGATATTGAAACAATAAAATTGCTGAACTCAGTTTAAGCAATAATCATGCCGAACACTATTGGTTTTTTAAAAACTTCTTCTGATTGCTTACTTATTATTTTAGCAAGTTGTTTCAATTGCCCTCCCCCTTGAGGAGGGGGCGATACTACGAAACTTCTATCTATTAAAAGGTATCCATCTTCAACTCTTTTTTCCTGGTAGCTTTTAATAGCCTGTATTTTTGGCGAGTAATGATCGCTATCTGGGGTGCATCCAAATAAAAAAACAAAAATTAAAAGAATTCCTAATCTACTGTAATGGAATTGTGAAAACATAGTCATTCTCTACGGTTGTTAATAATGGTCTGTAACCCAGATATGTTGCAGATAATACTACGCTATAAAGTCATTTATGCCCAATACGCTATCATTGCTAGCATTGACCCGACTCCCTTATCACGACCTTTATCATTGTTTTATGTTAATCTTCTGCAAAGCTTTGTTTCAGGTGTTATCAGTAAGTGATTTTGATGTCATATTCTGGACACAAATAATAATCAGGGAAGAGTATTATGATTAAGAAAAGAGTTAGAGCCAGCCTGCCTATCGTGCTAATTACAAGCCTTTGCCTGGAGTTTGTTTTGCAGGGCTGTAATGCAAAAACAGGTGGAGCATTACAGGGGTCACGTTCTCAAGATATTGATAAAAGAACCGTTTCAGAACTGTTTAATAATGGGATAAGTGTTTATTTGGATGACATTATTCAAAGGTACACAATGGTGACGACAAAGGATGATAAGCTTATAAAAAAGCCTTTAGTGGTAAGCCAGGTTCCATTTCTTCGTCATACTATTTTAAATAGCAAAAGAGGCAAACGGATTAGAGATTGTCAATTTATTGCAATACGTGTCGAAATCGATGGAAAAATAGAAACAGCCGAATGGCTGGTGACAACAGATAATCAGGGAAGCTGTAAAACCAAAAAACAAAATGCGCCAAGAGACTATTGGGTAATTCAGCAAAAGACAGGAGTATCTCCACATATTCTTCTTTCAGGTAGGGGGACATCGATCAGTATTTATAAGCCTGATACTTCCAATTTAAGCAAGATTAGCACGCGAAACTCTGCCACGGTTAAAGGAATATTTATTGCTTGCTACAATAAATATTCCATGCAAGGTGGGCGTTATCAGCTAATAAACAAACGGGTAGAAGCCAACAAACCCACAGGCTCTATGCTCAATTCACATACGCCAGAGATGTATTGGGAGACAGTAACAGATGATCCTGAATATCAATGCCCTTCTTGATCTGAAAAAACTGCCTGAGAATTATAAATCTGGAATGCCTGTAACTTATTCAATAGCTAATCCCTACAAAAACGGATTCACCACCTCAACCCCCGTCGGCTCAAAATGACTAATATTCCTGGTCACAACAATCATTCCATGCTCTAAAGCGGTTGCGGCTATCATTAAGTCGGCATCGGCTCGTCCTAGTTCACCACAAAGT
>JALVDQ010000479.1 GCA_027008885.1 Thiotrichaceae bacterium
GAGAGTTTGATTTTGTTGCCATCCAGCTTTTGATCAAGTGCTGGTAGTTCAAAGGCTGGCGCAGGCTTGCCGATGAGTGAGTAATCAATATCCAGCGCATAGCTATTTTGAGCCATGCCCAAAAGCATCTTCAGAACTATGCCTAATAAAAGTACAGATAAAAATAAACGCCTGAATTTACTAAATGTTTTCATCGATCATTTGCTTTAGTTTTGCTTCGCTGAGGTAGCCATAATACACCGAAAGTATTTTTTGGTCTTTGCTGATTAAAACGCTATAAGGCAGTCCGCCGTCGGGGTTACCATACGCTGCTGCCCTCTCCATTACGGCTTCAAGACCAAAGGCATAGGGGTAATTAACGCCAATCTGGTCGGCAAATTTATCAGCAGCCCGTTTATCTTCAGCGGCAGCTCCGATAATTCGGAAGGGTTTGTCCATGTATTCTTTTTGTAATTTAACAAAGCCGGGCATTTCTGCTCTACAGGGAGGACACCATGATGCCCAGAAATTAAGCAAGACCAGTTTACCCCTGTAATCAGCCAGATTTATCTGGCCACCTTTGGATGCAGGTAAATTAAAGCTCGGGGCATCTCTGCCCACCATGCCTTTGGTAAAGCTTGGTGGACGTTGGGTATATCGTCTGTAGCCATAAGCTGCCGCTAATGCCACAATTAAAAGAAAGATAATTGCCAGGTTTGATTTTTTCATTTTTCTTTTCTCTGTTTGTTGTTGGTTTTATACCTGAATCTGTAAAGTGTAGCAGAGCTTATTCTAATGTTTTTGCCAGATGATTTGCAAATTCGCCCACTTTCATGTCACCCAGAACCCGTGAGGAAGGTATCTCTTTACCGTTGCTGTCAAAGAACAGGATTGCAGGTGGCAATGATACACCCAGAGCCTTCATTAGAGCCTCATCGGTTTTATCCATTGCAGTGACATCCGCCTGTAGCAAGACCATATTATCAAGGTATTTTCTTACCGATGGATCAGGAAATACATAGCGTTCATAGCCCTTGCAGTAAAGACACCAGTCAGCGTAAAAGTCCAGCATCACTGCCTTGCCCTGTTGTTTGGCTTTGACTATTTCTTTTTTCAGGTCGTCTATTGATTTAATCCGGGTGAAGTTTACATGTTGCAGCGAGGAGCCTCCGCCCCGGCTTGTGCCAGAGATTTGACCTATGCTGCCGCTTTTTATTCCGTAAAGAGGATCTGTTACGGTTTGACCACCCATTTGACCGCCAACCAGGACAATCGCACCATAAATCACGGCTGCCGTACCCAGACCTTTCCAGAGTTTAAACCAGTTGCTTGCTTCTTCTTTTAGAGGATTGAATGCGCCCAGATAAATACCGCTGACAATAAGTAATAACGCCCACAGCAACATGGTAAAGCCGGTTGGAAAGATATGCGGCATACGCTCAAGTATGATAATACTGACTGCCAGCAGGATAACGCCTGCTGTCGCCTTGACCGCAGACATCCAGTTACCTGCCTTGGGTAATAGTTTTCCACCACCGGCACCAACGATTAACAGCGGTAAGCCCATGCCCAGCCCCAGCGCAAACAGGGCTGCAAAGCCATTAACCACGCTGGATGATGCCGCTGCATAGCCCAGCATGGCGGCAAGTACCGGTCCGCCACACGGTCCAACTATCAGCGCAGAAAGTGATCCCATGATGGCAACCCCAATCAATGAGCCACCTTTTTGCTTGTTGCTGAGATTAGATAGTTTATTTTGTATTGCTGCGGGTACCTGTATGTCATAAAAGCCAAACATGCTCAATGCAAGTACAATAAACAGCAGTGCAAAGGCAATAAGCACCCAGCTATTCTGGAAATATGCCTGAATGCCAATGCCTCCCGCGACGGAGGCGGTAATGGCACCGATGATGCCAAAAGTTACGGCGAGTGATAAGACGTAAACCGCCGAGAGTGACAAGCCTTTCCACATGGATACGTCTTTTCCCTGACCCACAATTATACTTGAAAGAATGGGAATCATCGGATACATACAGGCGGTGAAAGCAAGTAACAAGCCTGCGCCCAGGGCGGCAAAGAATATGCTCCAGAGACTTTTGCTGTTCAGGCTTTTATCAAGAAAGCTATTGCCTGTTTTGATGCTGTTGGCACTGCCCAGAGTGATGGAGTCTGAGCTTGTTGCCTGCGTCTTGTTTGCGCTGCTATTGCTGTTGTCCACAATGGCTTGTGTTGTGGCAGGTGCGGAAGCACTGGCGGGTTTGGCACTGCCGAGATCAACTTTTTGTATTTTGGTCTGTGGGGGGTAGCAAATCCCTGTCAGTTTTGAGCAACCCTGATAGCTGGTTTTAACGGTGACAGAATCCGCCTTGCCAAGCACTGGCAGTATTACATCAAAACTTTTGTCGTAAGTAACAATATCACCAAAATATTGATCTTTATGTGGTTTGCCTTTGGGTAAGAGAGGCTTGCCGAGGCTCACACCCGGAGCTGGATTGACCAGGCTGAATTTTAATTTGTTCTGGTAAAGGTAGTGACCGTCGGTAATATCCCAGCGTGCATTTAAGGTTTGCTGGTCTTTGGCGCTAATATCATAGGCAAAAGCCTTATCGGGAGGAAGTGGCGCATCAGCATCGCCAAGAGTGGTGATACCCAGTTGACTGGCGAGACTGGAAGAGCCTTTTGATGGGGATGATGCTATCGCGGGTGCGCTATTGGTATTATTGCTATTATTGACATTGGCCGTGTTCTGTTTTGCTGTGCTAGTGCCCCCTGCCCCTGAATTTTTTGAGGTTGTTATCGCAGCTAATGGCACATTCAGTGTTTTTTTCTGGGGCGGATAACATACGCCAATATCAGCGCAGCCCTGTGATTTTGTCTGTAATGCTAAATTGACTGCGGCGGTATTTTCTCGTGAAATCGGAATTTCAATCGACACCTGGTGACGATAGACTTCCATTTTGCCAAAAGCAGGATCTTCCTTTATTTTCCCTTTGGGAAAAACGGGTTCGCCGAGATTAACCCCGGGCGTGGCGCTTTTAAATGAAAAGCGTTTGCGGTACATATAATAGCCATCGGCAATATCCCAGGTGGCTTTAATACGCCCTGGATTAATCAGGGAAACAGAGGGTGCAAATGCCTTGTCAGGTTTTAGCAGATCATCAGGATTTGCTGAAAACCCCTTAAGGGAGAGAAAAGACAGTGTGAGGATTAAACTGGCGAATAAGATTTTTTTTATCATGGCTATAGCAGTTGGTACATGGGTTTATATTATATAGTAGTGGGTTCAACCTGCACATTAAATAAAACTCACTACCCGCATTTTCAGGTAATCCCGGATAGCATAACCTTTTTAGGGTCAAAGCGTGAAATTAAGAACCTGTAATGTTTGACATTCTTACCTTCTTTATACCTGAATCAGCGGGATTCAGGTAATAGAGATACCCTGTATACGGTTTACTCGCTTCAAATAGATGCCATTTTTTAATCTATTTTCATTCTTGAACTGAATGAGTGAGGCTCATGCAGTAGTAGCCGTTGCAATGATTCAGCTTTTGATAAGCAAATCTTCTTTTTTACCGCCACTGGCAAGATAATCCTGAACCCATAGAGGCGTTCTTCCCCTGCCTGTCCAGGTCTGTTTGGAATTTTTTGGATTTCGGTATTTGGGCTTTGCTTTAGCTCTTTTTTGTTTTTTCTTGTTAGTTATAATTTCTTCCAGGTCGAAGCCTGATTCTGCTGCAAGAGCTTCTATTTTCTTGCGAATATTTTTTTTCTCATTCTTTCTTGCGTTGCTTATGGCTTGAGGTAAGTCTTTTTTAATTTGAATTAATTCAGGCAAAGAGAATTTACTTAAGTCAACTTTTTTCATACGGGATATACCTTTAGATGGTTAAATTTTATTAATTGGAAACAATTGTTTTTAGTAACTACTCATCATAATTCGTGATTGCCCTTTATTTTATTCAGGAGCCTGTCTGAGTAGTTGCTGTTTTTATTTGTAAACAAAGTAAAACTTTAAAATAAAAACATAATATCCCGGAGAATATAATACAAAAAAACCTGTAAAAACAGGGGGGATGGGTATTTATATTGAAAAAACTTAATTAAAGCCTATATTAGAGAGAATCTAATTAGGCAGTGGTTAAATAATGCGCGTATTTCCAGTTTTCACCGTTCTTTTTCTTATCATTCCAATAGTCGAAATCTATCTGCTGATACAGGTCGGAGGGATTATTGGCACCTTGCCAACGATTTTTCTTGTGGTACTAACTGCTGTGATTGGTGCTGCATTATTACGTCATCAAGGTTTGGCAACGCTTGCCCGCTTTCAGCAAAATCTTTCGCAGGGAAAGCTGCCTGCGCAGGAAATGATTGAGGGAATCCTGCTTGCAGTGGGCGGTGCTTTATTAATGACCCCAGGATTTGTGACGGATACAATCGGTTTCTTGTGCCTGTTACCTTTTAGTCGAAAATATATTGCCAGCATAATAATGAAAAACTCTGCGGCAAAAGTGACTGCCAAAATGGGCGGCTTCTCGCATGGCGAACAATGGCAACAGAGTGATTCAGACGTGTTTGAGGGTGAATTTACTGAAGTTAAGACCGAAGCAAAGACTAAAGCCAGAAATGAAACGATTATCATTGAATCGACACGCAGCAAAAAAAATAGCGATTAAAATAAAAAAATCTGCTTGAAATCTCACAAATGCTCCCTATTATTAGCAGTCGATGAACGAGAGTGCTAACTCTCAAGAATAATCATATATAGAAGTAAGTTAAATTTAAGGAGAAAACCCCAATGAATATTCGTCCTTTACACGATCGTGTTTTAGTACGTCCTCAAGAAGAAGAGACCATGACTGCTGGTGGTATTATCATTCCTGATAATGCTAGCAAGGAAAAGCCTAACAGTGGTGAAATCATCGCCGCAGGCAATGGTAAAATCACTGATTCAGGCGAAGTACGTGCAATGGATGTAAAAGTTGGAGACAACATATTATACGGTCAATATGCGGGGACTACCGTAAAAATTGACGGTGAAGAATTATTAATGATGAAAGAAGAAGATATTTTGGCTGTATTGGAAGACTAAATACAGAAGACCAGGATAGAAACTTTTATTCATGATTTGTGGCTAGATAAAGGTCACACGAAACTAATTTAAGTAACTTGAGTTAAAAACACTCAAGCTAGATACAAGAAATTTTAAGAGGAATACAAAATGGCTGCAAAAGAAGTACGTTTTGGAGATGACGCGCGTTCACGCATGGTGGAAGGCGTCAATATATTGGCAAATGCGGTAAAGGTAACATTAGGTCCGAAAGGTCGTAATGTTGTATTGGACAAGTCTTTTGGCGCACCAACCATCACTAAAGATGGTGTCTCAGTTGCCAAGGAAATCGAGCTGGAAGACAAGTTCGAAAACATGGGCGCACAGATGGTAAAAGAAGTTTCTTCGCAAACATCTGACATCGCCGGTGACGGTACAACAACCGCAACCGTTCTTGCTCAGGCAATCGTTCGCGAAGGCATGAAGTCAGTCGCTGCGGGCATGAACCCTATGGATCTCAAGCGCGGTATTGACAAGGCGGTTGACGCTGCTGTTGAAAAGCTCAAGGAAATGTCAAAGCCTTGTGCTGATAGCGAAGCCATTGCACAGGTTGGTACAATCTCTGCAAACTCTGATTCCAATATTGGTGGCATCATTGCAGAAGCAATGGACAAGGTGGGCAAAGAAGGCGTTATTACAGTAGAAGAAGGTAGCGCACTGCAAAATGAACTGGATGTTGTTGAAGGTATGCAGTTTGACCGTGGTTATCTGTCACCTTACTTTGTAACTAACCAGCAAAACATGTCAGCAGAGTTAGATGATCCATTAGTTTTATTGCATGACAAGAAAATCTCAAACATCCGTGACCTGCTACCAACACTTGAAGGCGTTGCCAAGGCAGGCAAACCACTATTAATTATCGCTGAAGACATTGAAGGTGAAGCACTCGCAACACTGGTGGTTAACAATATGCGCGGCATCGTAAAAGTAACTGCGGTTAAAGCACCTGGTTTTGGTGATCGCCGTAAAGCCATGCTCGAAGACATTGCTATCCTGACTGGCGGAAAAGTGATTTCTGAAGAAGTTGGTTTAAGTCTGGAAGGAGTTACTTTGGACGACCTGGGTTCTGCCAAGCGTATCGTTGTCGATAAAGAAAACACAACAATTATTGATGGTGCCGGTAATCCGGAAGACATCAAGGCTCGTGTTGACATGATTCGTGCGCAAATCGAGACTACAAGCTCAGACTATGATCGTGAAAAACTTCAGGAGCGTGTTGCCAAACTTGCTGGCGGTGTTGCCGTTATCAAGGTTGGTGCTGCAACAGAAGTTGAAATGAAAGAAAAGAAAGCTCGTGTTGAAGATGCACTTCACGCAACTCGCGCAGCCGTAGAAGAAGGTGTCGTACCAGGCGGTGGTGTTGCACTTGTGCGTGTATTGCAGGAAATCTCTGATCTTAAAGGAGATAACCATGATGAAGACATGGGCGTCAATATCGCACTGCGTTCAATGGAAGAGCCAATGCGCCAGATTTGCACAAATGCAGGCGATGAAGCCTCA
>JALVDQ010000480.1 GCA_027008885.1 Thiotrichaceae bacterium
TTAACTTGATAGCCAACTCAACGCGGTTTTTGTGTTTCGCTATCGCTCATGATCACACAAAAACCACGTTGAGTTGGCTACAAGTTAGCGAGGCGTTATATTTAAACCCCAAAGTGTGCAATATTTGCCTAATATAGAAATGAGAAAAATAGAAAAAGCTTGGCAAGAATATAATGAGGTTTTATTACGCTTCATACATTCAAAAGTAAATTCATCTGAAGAAGCAGAAGATATACTTTCTCATGTCTTCTCAAAGTTGCTTATGACGGCTAAAAATAAAGATATACCTGAAAATATTTCGTCTTGGCTCTATCGTGTTTCGAGAAATAGCATTATTGATTATTACAGAATACGTAAAAATTTTACGGAGTTACCTCTACATTTAACTGATGAGGTTGAAGAAAGCGATATACTTCAAGAATTAGAACAGTGCTTATTGCCAATGATCAATGAGCTTCCTGAAAAATACAGATCAACAATTATCCTATCTGAGATAAAAGAAAAAAAACATAAAGAAATAGCGGCAGAGCTGGGTGCAAGTCTGTCAGCTACAAAATCCAGAGTATTACGTGGGAGAAAAATGTTACATAATAGCTTTCTTGAATGTTGTAATTTTGAAGAAAATCAAAAGGGTAACATTAGCGGCTATGAAAAAAAGACAAAAGATTCATGTAATTATTGCTAATGTTGCATCTTTTAAGAAAGTCTATCGTCTTTAACCTCTAGAAGTAGACACAATACAGTGTTCTATAAATAATGAGGCAATAATATGAAACGCTTACACATACATATATCGGTTAATGATTTATCAGAAAGCATAGACTTTTACAATGCTATTTTTGGAGCAAAGCCAAGTACACAGCATGAAGATTACGCAAAATGGAGTTTAACAAATCCATCCGTTAATTTTGCAATATCAAAACGAGGGAATGAAAGTGGCATTAACCACTTAGGTATCCAAGTTGATAGTGAAAAAGAATTATCGGAAATACAGGAAAATCTTGAAAAAGCTAATATTTTAGCTGCCAAACAAGAAAATGCCTCTTGTTGTTATGCAAATTCAAATAAACATTGGACGTTAGATCCACAAGGGGTTGTTTGGGAGTCATTCCATACGCTTGGAAATATTGAAATGTATGGAGAAGATAGTAATACTAGTAACTCTCTTGAAAAATCAGCATGTTGTATTCCAAGTGATATGGGATAAAGTTCACCCTTCTGGCAAATAAAAATATAACAAGGCAAATCACATTGACCCCCAACTCACCCCGATTTTTGTGCTACGCTATCGCTTATAGCACAAAAATCGGGGCAAGTTGGGGTCAAGTGTTTGCGGCGTTAGGTCAATGTCACTGAATTAAGGATGTAACTTATTGAAAAATAATGTATTTTACATATTTTAAAAGTTACATTAAAATATGCTAAGTAGCTGATAATTTAAATATTTACATAAATTATCTAAAATTAGTTACTAAATATATCAATATGTTACCTGATAGCGATATGATAAAAATCAATAACTTATGGCTTAATTCAATGACATTGTTCT
>JALVDQ010000481.1 GCA_027008885.1 Thiotrichaceae bacterium
GTGCCATGATCTTGTCGGATTACGCTCAGGCTAATCCGACCTACGAAACTCTATTTTCTGTCTTCTGTTCTCTGTCTTCTGTCTTCTGCCACCCATCCCCCCTGTTTTTTGCATATTTTTGCGTAGTGTGAGTTGCGTAGGCTTGGTGTAGCCATGCGCAACCAACCGAATCCTGGCTGGTTGCGTAAACTCCACCAACGTACGAGACTAATGCCTGAAGCTCAAAAACAGTTGGAAACACCTATAAATCATCCACATAGCGCGCAAAGAAGTTTCTGGTATCCAATATATAAGGAAGGGCGCAGTCTACATGCGAATTAAAAGGACAATCCCTCAGACTCACACTGTTTGCGCCATTGGCTCTCATCACAGAGAGTGCTTTTTGGGAATTGGCGTATGGCACGACTTCGTCATTTGGGCTATGAAAAAAGCGTGTTGGAGCATCTGGTTTCCAGTCATAAATATTATTCAAGGCGAGCTTTTCCTTGATAACATGGTCTTCAGTGCCTTGCAGTGCAGCCAAAAAATCTGGCTCAAACAAATCAGCGGTTGTGTTCGTGAGGCTACTGTTGATAGTGCCTGATGAGTGCAAGCCATCAAAAACCGTATTCACAACATCTATATACGGGGATTGATACATATCACTAATTTTGTTCAAGTGATAAACAGTATCATACGCTTTTAGCAAAAAGCTCATATAGGCAGGATGGCCGTTGTTTTCCTGGTTTGCCAGAAAGGTGGCAGTTCCAGTCAGGTCATAGGAACCCGCACCGGATGCAGACGCAGTAACCGTAAATTCACTGGCATATTCTTGCTGGATAGATTTTTGCAGGGCAAGCGTTGCATAGCCGCCTTCTGAATAACCGGCAAGAAATAACTGCTTGTTGATTTTAATCTTTTGCGACTGCAAAAACTGCTTGCTGGCGCGCAACATATCCAGCGATGCACTGGCAAGTGTGTTTGCCTGAATATAGGGGTGAATCTGCCCAAATGATTCGCCATAACCGATATAATCCGGGGCACTGATAATATAGCCAAAACCGGCAAACGTCATAATCGCATCGGCTGTTGAGTGGCTTTTGCTGGGAGCCTGTTCGTTGAGAAATATCGTTCCGTGCTGGTAACTCAACAAGGGACTTTTCTCATTTTTGTCTTTTTGCGGAATGGCAAGCAATCCAGATGCCTTGATCTTGCTGCCATCAACACCAACGGTGTAATAGGTGATTTTATAGGCTTTTGTTTTATAGGGTATGGTTCGCCTGGAATCAATCAAGCTTGAGGAAATAAACTGACCACGATAATCATTGCTATTCCCGCCCCCTGAAAAACTCTTGCCACCGCCACCACAGGCACTGAGGAATGCAGAAAATATGAAACCCAGTATAATATAAGTTAATTTCATTTTGTCTCTTGCCCCTGTTTGTCTGTATTTTCGCCAATTGGCGATTTTTTGGCTGTACGCGCTTCAACCTTGATTCGTGATACATAATCCGCAATAGCACTTAAGGTTTTGTCGTCAAGGTCCTTGACTGCTTCCAGCATTGCAGAATTGGCATTTTTTCTGCGTCCATCCCTGATCCATTGTAACTGGCGTAACAGATACGCATAGTGCTGCCCCTGAATACGTGGATAATAAGCATCTGCATTGCCTTCGCCAGTCTCTCCATGACAGGCAGTACATTTTTCAGTATAAAGTGTTTTGCCAAGCTCCAGATTCTTGCCATCACCCTTTCCAGGATTTGGATTCACGGGTAAGGTTTCAATATAGCCTGCCACATCCTCGATTCCCTGGGGTCCACCGAGAATGTCATTGCCAGAAAATGGGTACATGGTCGGATTCTCACGGTTTCGGGCGCGAATATCAGCCAGTTGCTTGATCAGCACACTTCTATGCTGACCCGCAATCACCGGAAAGCTGCCATCCTCCTTGCCCCAGCCATTTTGGGAATGACAGGTAGCGCAAAGCTCATAAGTTTTCTTTCCCTGTTCGAGGTTCGGTTTGAGTTTCATTGCCTTGGTTATTTCGCTGGAGGAGTCAGCAAACACTGCATTGAGTGCAATCAGATTGATTAATAGCAAGCTTGAAAAAGCTCCGCTATACTTTTGCCTGGTGGTTCTAAATAAATGAATCATAAAAATTTCTGTATCGTGATTAATATCAATATGCTAATATTAGCATATTCTTATACTGTATTTTACGAGTCAGGACGCTGATGGAAGCTTCCCTGTATTTCAAAAGAGTTTAACCCAATGTTGCATAATATCCTAAAATTAAGTCTCGTTCTGCTACTTCAACTGTCCCCGTTTGTGTATGCCAATCTCAGTATCGCAGATGAGGGCAAAGCAATAGAGGCAGATGAAGTAAAAACCATTGAGGCTGATGACGAAACAGAAATAGATGTGCGGGTTTTTGAAGGAGACGGAGACAAGCTTCTGCTCGGATTTGCCTGTGACCAGGGCTCCAGCATCGCAGAAGAACGCACCGCCCAATCCCTCGCCATGGACGGTATTGAAGTATGGATGCCTGACATGCTATCAGCCTACATGCTGCCAAAATTGCGTAGCAGCCTGAAACAGATCCCTACAAACGGACTGGTAAAAATAATAGAAGAAGCCCGCAAAACCGGCAAAAAAATCTATCTGGTTGCCAGCGGACCCGACACCGAACTGATCTTGCGACTCGCACACGAATGGGAGAAAAAGCATAAAAACTCACCTTTGGGTGGCGCGGTACTGATGTTCCCCAGACTCAACAAGGGTATGCCAGAGCCTGGCAAACCCCCGCAGTATGAAGATGCCGTTGGCAAAACAAAATTGCCGATTATGATTCTGGAAGGCGAACGCACCCCTAACCGCATGGGAATCCGCCATTTAAGCAAGCAACTGAGAAAGGGCGGCAGCACGGTCTACGCCAAACTGATTCCCGACGTTCGTGGCTATTTCTTTAAGCGCAAAGACCCAAACGTACCGGAAGATCTGGTCACATCACAAATGCCTGGTTTGATCAAGGCAAGCTTATACTTTTTAGGGAGGGCACATTCAAAATGAAGGACATAATAAAATCACAACCATCGGGCTTGTTTCGACTGCTCTTAGCAATGCTGCTGAGCACTGCTATTCTCCTGCCTGGCAATGGCAACACCGCAGAACTGAAAAAGCTCGAGAAACCCATAGAACCACCCGCACTCAAACTGGAAAGCCTCAAGGGTAAAAAAATTGATCTTGGCGACTACAAGGGCAAAGTGGTACTGGTGCAATTTTGGGCAACCTACTGTAGCCCCTGCCGCACTGAAATGCCCTCCATGAACAAGCTCATAAAAAAGCTGCATGACGCAGACATCCCTTTTGAAATACTCGCCGTTGACATGGGCGAAAGCAAAGACGAAGTACAAAAATTTGTTGACGAAGTAAAACCCGAATTTAGCATACTTCTGGTTGACAAAGACGAGCAAATTGAAGACTGGAACGTATTTGCAACACCCACCAACTTCCTGATTGATACCCAGGGAAAAATCCGCTACACCCTCTACGGTGAATTTGACTGGGGCTCTGAAGCGGTGTTTAAAACAATTAGCGAATTAGCAGCCAAAAGCAAAAACGAAGGCAAAGACGAAAGCGAAGGCGAAGGCAAAGACAAAGACGAAAGCGAAAGCGAAGGCAAAAACGAAAACGAAGGCAAAGACAAAGGCGAGAATAAAAGCGAAGACAAAAATAAAACGAAAGACGAAAAAGAAGAAGCTGCTCCCGACAAGGAAGAACCCGCAACAGAAACAAAAACAGCAGATTAGTTTTGGTCGGGTTAGCCCAGGCGTAACCCCGACAAGAGCGTGGCACTATGCTGGCTATGCTGGATTACACTAAGCTAATCCAGCCCGTGCATTGAGTAAATCAGCAGCTTGATTGCGCATGGCTACACCAACCCTACGCAAAAATATGCAAAAAACAGGGGGGATGGGTGGCAGAAGACAGAGAACAGAAGACAGAAAATAGAGTTTCGTAGGTCGGATTAGCCTGAGCGTAATCCGACAAGATCATGGCACTATGTTGGATTACGCTACGCTAATCAAACCTACGCAAAATATGTAAAAACAGGGGGGATGGGTGTGTCTGACAAGATAATGCAGGAACATTTAAAATGGATGAAACATGCTCTAAAACTGGCAGAACGTTCTCGTGATGAAGGCGAAGTCCCTGTGGGTGCTGTCATAATCAAAGATAATCAGCTTGTTGCGGAGGGCTGCAATCAGCCGATTGAAAAACACGACGCAAGCGCCCATGCAGAGATAATCGCAATTCGTGCCGCGGGCAAAAAACTAAACAACTATCGGCTGCCAGATACCACACTCTATGTCACACTTGAACCCTGCACCATGTGTGCTGGTGCGATTATTCATGCGCGTATTGCTAATGTTGTTTATGGAGCTTTTGACCCCAGAACAGGCTCCGCAGGAAGCGTTGTCGATGTATTTTCAGAGCCACATCACAATCACCGTGTCAATGTTCAGGGTGGTGTATTGGAGGAGCAATGCGGCAAAATTCTCAGGGATTTTTTCAGGGAACGTAGAAAGACTTCACCTTGAGCAGGCGTTATATTACCTGAATTAATAAATAACTCATTCTTAATCAGACAAGCGGTATGTGTACCGGTAGAGAAGTTATGTTAATTTGGATATACTGACATAAAAAATCTACACTCGGTCGTTGTAGCATTTTAGCTCTGAAAAGCAAAACTCGGCGTAATCCGTAAGCTGAGTAGTTAGTAAAAAAATTATAAAAATAAGTTTCAATATACAATTATGAAAAAGAATAAAAGACTTTCTGTGTTCAGCAGAATTATTATACGGTTATTTCTGACTGGATTAGCAGCGGGAATAATAAATTCAATACTCATTAATACAAGTTTCGCTGCCGAACCTTTTACTTGCACGATAGAGTCTTTTCTGTTCCATAGTAATGGTCGATATTCCCCCGCTTATGTTTCAAGTATTGACTTGAAAACAGGTGATGTAATCGAGCTAAATAATGGAGATCAAATCCATGATCATGATGTTAATGCCGTTGGGTATAATGTAATTGATAATTACATCTGGGGTTATGACAGAGGAAGGGAACAAGTAGCGCGTATTGATAAAAACTTTAATGTTGAATTGTTCACTATCCCTGGCTTGCCCGAACACGCTTATCATATTGCTGATGTTTCACCGACAGGTATATTTTTTCTGGCTGATCAATGGATAGATAAAGGAGCTATTTATAAGGTTGATGTTAATCCTTCATCGGCAGATTATAAACGATATATCGGCAAAGTAAGACTAAAGAAAACAAACGGCAGTTATTATTCTGATTTCTTTACGCATATCGCTGACTTTGCCTTTAATCCCAATGATGGTCAAATTTATACAATCAGAAGAGACGGGCAAATTTTTAGAATTAATCCTGATACAGGGGTGGTTCATTCAGTGATAGATGTTGGCAATCTGGATTCAAATGCGGTTGCCGTCTTTTTTGATAAAAATGGATACTTTTATTACGAAGCTTATGATGCCATATACCGCATCAATATGGCTAATCCGGAGATTCCTGACAGCTCTTTCTCGGACCTGTCAATTAATGCCGAAGGTGATGCTGCCAGATGCCCCAATGCAGGTATAGACGAGTCAGATCCAACAACAGGCGATGGCACATTACGTTACGCAAACAGTGGCACAGGAAAGTATAAAGATCGCATTCTGTTTATGGACTGGAAAGGCTCTTCGCTTGAAGACGGTCTTCAGGAGGGCGATGTTGTTAATTTCACCATTCCGGCAACAACCAGTATGCCTGCTGGCACACTCACCGCGACGTTTAGCAATGTTGATGATAGTGGCGGTATCGCAGCAAAAGTCATTCCCTATGATATGAGAACTTGGGGAGGAGCCGCATTTTACCAGCTTTATGATACAGACGGCAGTGGCGAGGCTATTTATGCCAAAACACAGTTTAATCCCAATGATGAACCCGGAGATCATCATTTATCATTTGATATTAGCTGGCAAATGACAATCGGTGGTCAGAGCGTTGCGCCTGATATACTTGTTCTGGATCCGGAGTCTACAACACATAATGCAGAACGTATTGATGTCACAACAAATGGAAGCGTCTGGTCAATAATAGAGAATGCGGTAAACGAGAGCTATATTGTAGATGGTGTAGGAAGCTCGCAGATACAAATCAAAGATACCGAAGACGAAAACATTGATGATGCTCATCCGACCAGTACCGAAGGCGCGCCACTTCTGTTAAGCAAGGGCGCAACCGAAATGTCGGTGGCATTGCGCACCATTAATGGTAACGGTGGAAAGCAAGCCATAGCATTTGCCTTGCTGGCACCAACAGATCATGGTGATGCACCGGATAGTTATGGCGATGCTGCTCATGCGTTTAAAGAAGAAGCGATTGCTCCTCCTAAAAATATCCTGGGATTAAAATTTACACCCGGTACGCCTTATTTTGGCACGCCACCTGACAGTGAATTTAGCAGACAGGAAGACGCCTCGCCTGCCCAGGGTGATGACAATAATGATGATGCGTTTGATACAGCC
>JALVDQ010000482.1 GCA_027008885.1 Thiotrichaceae bacterium
CATAATCTGAGCTTATCAAGTTCGTTAAATAGAGTGGCTATTCGCCTCTCTTGATAAACTCACCTTATAACAATTCTGAAATTTTCGTTTCAATCCCAGTTCTCGGACAGGCTTCTAGAGAAAGCTCTTACATAAAAAACATCCTTCTATAAGAATTTAGTTGATAAATAACCGTAACAGGCTATATAAAAGGTAGCTAAACAAGTATGAATTAGCCGTTACATTAACGGGATTAGTCAGTGCTAATTCTATTTTTCTCATTGAAAAATTAATATTTATAAGAAGGAAAATATAATATGAATAAGGAAGAAGCTAATGCGATGGAAGCTACCCCTGATAATGTTGACAACAAGCAGGACAAGCCAAAAGATGAGCCGCTTAATACTCAGGAAGTTAATCAGGATATTAGCCCGGAAGAAAAAATCAAGGCACTTACCGCTGAGTTGAATGAATTAAAAGCTTTTAAATCCAAAGCAGAAAAGCGTTACCTCAAAGAACAGGAATTGAAACCTTATCAGGCAGAATTAATTGCTTTGCAATCCTATCTGGAAGATACACAAAAACGCATGATTATACTTTTTGAAGGTCGTGACGCAGCGGGCAAGGGTGGCACAATCCGCCGTGTAAGTCGTTATATGAATGAAAAGCATTATCGGGTTGTCGCCCTGGGAAAGCCTACCGAACATCAACGCACACAATGGTATTTTCAACGCTACGTTGAGCAGTTTCCACATGGCGGCGAGATCGTCATGTTTGACCGTAGCTGGTATAACCGTGCCATGGTAGAGCCGGTTTTTGGCTTTTGTACCCCGGAAGAACACAAAAGCTTTATGAAAGGTGTTGTAGGCTTTGAAAAAGACCTGGTCAGACAGGGAACGATACTGATTAAAATTTATTTCAGTGTGACCAAAGCTGAGCAGGCAAGACGCTTTGAACGGCGCAAAACAGACCCGCTTCGCCAGTGGAAACTGTCTGAAGTAGATATTCAGGCCCAGGATCGCTGGGATGACTTTACCAATGCAAAATATGAGATGTTGAGTCGTTCGCACAATTCAACCGCACCCTGGACGATCGTGCGCTCAAACAACAAGCAGGCAGCCAGACTGAATGTATTAAAAGTTATTTTAAACAGCGTGCCCTACACCCGGGTCAACCCGGATCTGGATTTTATACCAGACCCTGAAATTGTCGTTTCAGGCTCTCGTGAAATTGAAACCATGGAAGCCGACAGAATCAAAAAAGGCAAGTTTAAGGCTTAGAAACCTGTCCGGCATCCACAATACAGTTATTCAGTTAAAGATAAACCTCGCTAAGAATAAAGGCTTTGCGAGGTTTTGTTATTTATGGTGTATGATAAAAAGTATTAAAAACAGGGGGGATGGGTGTTTCTGAGGACAGAAAACAGAAGACAGAGGACAGAAGACAGAAGACAGAAGACAGAAGACAGAAGACAGAAGACAGAAGACAGAAGACAGAAGACAGAAGACAGAAGACAGTGTAGGGTCGGTGAAGTTTGCGTAATGAGCAGATTTAAACTTCGGTTATGGTTGGTTTCGCAAAGCTACACCAACCCTACGCAACTCCGCAAAAATATGTAAAAAACAGGGGGGATGGGTATATATACTGTCAGGACACAGCATAGTTCCTGTTGATTAATCATAAATTGCCCCCACTGTCTATTCAGCAAAAATAATTTGGAAGAGAGTCACTATATGGCTAGCAATGAAAATAACTTCAACGAAATCGAAGTCATTAACGCAATACCGGTTTTAACACTTAGAGATGTGGTTGTTTATCCACACATGGTTATTCCCCTGTTCGTTGGTCGGGAAAAATCAATCAGGGCACTTGATGATGCCATGGAAAATGACAAGCAAATCCTGCTGGTTGCACAAAAAAGTGCCGATGTTGATGAGCCTCTGGCAGAAGATGTATATGAAGTAGGTACCCTGGCAACAATACTCCAGCTTTTAAAGCTGCCTGACGGAACGCTGAAAGTGCTGGTCGAGGGTGTAGAGCGCGTTAATATACGCTCAATTGATACCGAAGGTGATTATTTTACCGCTGATATCAATATCATGCCTGTTGATCAGGGCTTTGACGAGGATGAAAGAAAGATCGATCTGCTTGGTCGTGCCCTGGTTAATTTATTTGAGAAATATGTCAATCTGAATAAAAAAGTACCGCCAGAAATATTATCTTCATTATCAGGTATAGACGAGCCAGATCGCTTGTCTGATGCCATTGCTGCCCACCTGGGGCTTAAAGTATCAGACAAACAGGGGATTCTTGAAATCAGCTCGGTCAAGGAACGTCTGGAACACCTGATTACACTGGTGGAAGGTGAAATTGATCTGTTACAGGTTGAAAAGAGAATCCGCGGCCGTGTCAAGCAGCAAATGGATCGCAGTCAGAGAGAATATTATCTGAATGAACAGATGAAAGCGATTCAAAAAGAACTCGGCGATCTTGAAGAAGCACCAGCAAATGAGCTGGACGAGCTGGCTGAAAAACTTGCAAAGGCGAAATTGCCAAAAGAGGCAAAAACCAAGGCAGAAGAAGAGCTTAAGAAGCTTAAAATGATGTCGCCAATGTCGGCTGAAGCGACTGTTGTAAGAAACTATATTGACTGGATGATAGCTTTGCCCTGGAGCAAAAAATCAAAAATATCCAGAGACCTGGCTAAAGCGCAAAAAATCCTGGATGAAGATCATTATGGGCTGGATGAAGTCAAAGAGCGCATTCTTGAGTATCTCGCGGTGCAACAGCGTGTTAAAAAGCTAAAAGGTCCTATCATGTGTCTGGTTGGTCCTCCAGGTGTCGGTAAAACATCATTGGGTAAATCACTGGCAAGAGCCACAGGACGCAAGTATACACGCATGGCGCTCGGTGGTGTCAGGGATGAAGCCGAGATACGCGGTCATCGTCGTACCTATATTGGTGCCTTGCCGGGCAAGATTATTCAGAGCTTGTCAAAGGTAAAAACCAGAAATCCGCTCTTTTTGCTGGATGAAATTGACAAGATGGCAACCGATTTTCGTGGTGATCCCGCTTCGGCAATGCTGGAAGTGCTTGATCCAGAACAAAATAACACCTTTGCAGATCACTATCTCGAAGTGGATTTCGACCTCTCTGACGTGATGTTTGTGGCAACTTCAAATAGTATGAATATTCCGGGTCCGCTACTTGACCGTATGGAGATTATTCGTATTCCGGGTTACACCGAAGATGAAAAACTGAATATTGCAAAGAATTATCTGGTACCCAAACAATTCAGGGAAAATGGTGTAAGAAAAGGTGAAGTGAGTATTAGCGACACGGCTTTGCTGTCCATAGTGAGGCACTATACGCGTGAAGCCGGGGTGCGTAATCTCGACAGGGAAATCTCCAAAATATGCCGCAAGGTTATTCGTGAGCACTTGCTGGGCAAAAAATCAAAAACTTCAGTGACTGCCAGAAATATTCATAAATATCTGGGTGTTCAGCGCTTTGATTATGGTCGTGCAGACAAGAAAAATCAGGTTGGACAGGTTACAGGTCTGGCATGGACATCGGTTGGTGGCGAGCTACTTACCATTGAGAGCGTGGTTGTCTCCGGAAGCGGGCGCGTAAAGAGTACCGGCAGTCTGGGAAAAGTCATGCAGGAGTCAATTCAGGCAGCTGAAACCGTTGTGAAAAGCAGGGCGGCAACACTGGGTATCACGCAAAAACAGCTAAAGAAGAAAAATGTGCATATTCATGTCCCTGAAGGTGCGACACCAAAAGACGGACCAAGTGCAGGTGTTGGCATGGTGACTGCGATTGTATCAGCCATGACGAATATCCCTGTTAATGCTGATGTTGCCATGACGGGTGAAATTACACTGCGAGGTGAAGTGCTTCCAATCGGTGGTTTAAAAGAAAAACTGCTTGCAGCGCATCGCGGTGGAATTAAAACAGTGCTTATCCCCGCAGAAAATGAAAAAGACCTGGCAGAAGTGCCTGATAATGTCACCAGAGGGCTGCTAATAAAACCAGTCAAATGGATTGATGAGGTGCTTGAAATAGCGCTGGAATCAATGCCAGTAGAAATTACCGAAGAAGAGGATTTTGATGATGATTGTGCTGACACGGTTGCATCTTCAAAAACAGAGTCCGAACAGGATGAAAATAATATATTGTCCCATTAAAACTGGCTCCTAAGAATCCTGCTTAATATTTGTCGCTCGGGTTGCCTTAGCGTAACCCGACAATATTGCTGGAGTACTGGATGACGCTACGCTTTTAACCCGTTACCTCCTCCATACCCTTTGGAAATCTGGGTTAAGAGGTTTGTTTGTATGAAAAATAGTCAGCTTTATCGGTAATTCATATTGAGCTTTTTGGCTAACAATATATGATAGTAACAGTATTTTTTATGTTATTTATAACCTGGGTCGTATTGAAATCATGGATTCGGGCATATTTTAAGTACTAATTTATTGATTTTTTATTATTTAAGTTGAAACTTCTTATTTCCACTGGTATAAATGCCAAGCTTGTGAAAGTAGCAGTAATGCTTGTTTCAAGGCACGGGGAGATCGACTACAAAAAGTTTAAATAATCACTTTAATCACATTTTTAAAGGAAGGATATAAATGAATAAATCAGAACTAGTTGACGCTGTTGCAGCGAAAACAAACCTTACCAAGGCTGATACTGAACGGGCTCTCAAGGCTTTTATGGAGACAATTACAGAGACACTGAAAGATGGCGATCAGGTTACCCTGATAGGCTTTGGGACGTTCCTGGTGCGTGAGCGTAAAGCACGCACAGGTCGTAATCCTCGTACTGGCGAAACCATCCAGATAAAAGCTGCAAATAATCCTGCATTTAAAGCTGGTAAAGCATTAAAAGATGCAGTAAACTAGCGCGCTTTCTGAAGTCAGACAGTTATTTATTAGCCATATAGCTTGATAACTGAAGGAATATCTACTTTGGATTCTACTGGTTTCATTCCAGTGGGTGATTAGCTCAGTTGGTAGAGCGCCGCCCTTACAAGGCGGATGTCGGGAGTTCAAATCTCTCATCACCCACCACTATTTTTTTCACATTTTTTTTGTAAAAAAATGTGATCCTGGAGCGGTAGTTCAGCTGGTTAGAATACCGGCCTGTCACGCCGGGGGTCGCGGGTTCGAGTCCCGTCCGCTCCGCCATATTTTAGTTCGCGGTAGTTCGTGAACCTTTCAAAGCCCGCATTTTAGCGGGCTTTTTTGTGCCTGCCGTTTCTGCAATTGGAAGAGAAAAGAGGCTTAAATTTTCTGTAGGGATTTCCGGATATTGGAAATTGTCATGTAAAGTTTATTTGGCATGTCTAAAAAGGATTCAAAACCAAACTTTTTATAAAATTCAATAGCACCTTCTTTTGAATCGACCACGACCAGTGGAAATGCAACTGTTTCACTTGCATGCAACAGTTTTCTTAATGAATCAATTAAAAGCCACTCACCATAGCCTTGTTTAAAATATCGCTTATCAACCGCTAGTCTTGCAATAAGTCCGGCAGAATGTACATTTGTATGCTTTTTTTGAAGTTTTCTGGGCAATAAAGTTAGATCAAGAAAAGTCATTGTCAAAGTATAATAACCAATTATTTGGCTGGTATTTTTGGCATCTTCTAAAACATAGGTACGAGTGTTGTCTTTCAAGGTCTGTTGGCTTGCCATTACGCGCAAATAGTTATTTAGACTTTCAATACCGCAATCAAAACCTTTTCGGTTATGCTTTTTCTTGTTAAGTGGTACAGTCCTCATAACTGTTCTTTGTTGCTGTAACGTTGAGCAGCTTGCTGTAACCTGGCGTTGGGTCTGGCTTCAGAGTCAAGCGCATCTATAAGTTGCATAGCATCACGCTTTGTTAATTTTAACGTCTGTTCATACTCCAGGATTTTTTTTGCCTTCTCGATAGCGGCATTTAAAACAAAAGAGTTAATACTTGAAATTCCTGAAATAGCAGCGGCTTGCTGTAAAAGTTCTTGTGTATCAACATCAACTCTAGCGGTAATGCGTGGCAAAGTAGTAGTCATAGATAGTCTCCAGTGTAAGTGCCTTTTAGACATCAATCTTATCAATCAACCAATCAGGTCATAGATAGTCTCCAGTGTAAGTGCCTTTTAGACAGATGAGGAGTATCCCATATAATTAATAGAACTTCAAAAATGTGCCATATTGGCACAAAAAAGTTATCAAAAATAATGTGCAAACGAAAGAGGTATAAATTGTTTTCCTTCTTTACAATCTCTGCGGTTCTCTGCGGTTCTCTGCGGTTCTCTGCGGTTCTCTGCGGTTCTCTGCGAATATCTCCGTGTTCCTCTGCGTAATGATAGATTTGAACTCCGAAACTTGAAATCCTTGCACTTTGTAGAGTAAAACCTGTGATTGTAGGTTTCCAGGTAAAAATATTATTGCAGTTTGGACAGTGGATTTTCTCACCTGCTACGCCATTTTTTGTGGGCTTGAAAGGACGCCAAGCTTTTTCCCCGTCGCGGTAGATAGTGAAACACGCTTAGCTTTATATTTGATTGATTAAACAAATACCTCCTGAAGTA
>JALVDQ010000483.1 GCA_027008885.1 Thiotrichaceae bacterium
TTCCGTGAGGAACAGGCTTACCTTCTGCATTCATCACAACATAGGCTTTGGCTTTTTTCTCGTCATCTGTCCAGCCCATGTCTTTACCACGAACAAAAGCACCTGTTTTGGTATTAACCAAGTGTGTTGCATTTGACCAAGTTGTTTCATTGATCGCTTTTGCAGAACCAGGTCCTGGCGCTGTAAGAAATTTTTCATCATAGCGTTTATTGTCAATAATCCAGCGAATCATGCCCATTGCCAATGCCGCATCAGTACCAGGTTTTATTGGCAACCAGTGATTTCTTTCTCGCGCAGCATAGCTGGTTGCATTAGTGAGTACAGGGTCAATCACAATATATTTCATTTTGCCATCAGTACGGGCTTCAGCCACCATACGCCCGATACGCTTAAAGGGTTTTCCTGCATTACCGGGTGATGTCCCCAGGAAAATGGCAAATTCAGTATTTTCAAAGTCAGGTTTGCCGTGCGCAAACTTTTTAAAATCACCCATGACTGCGCCAGAACCTGCGCGCATCGCAAAACCACAATAAGATCCATGATGACCATAATTGCGTGTGCCAAAACAGTTAAAGGCAAAGCGTTTAATAAACTGATTGCGTCCATCACCCGTTGCATGAACCACCGCAAGCTGATTTGCCTTAGGTCCATATTCCGGGTTCTTGGGATCAAGTGGTGTTTTTAAATCATGAATGTCACGCAAGCCTTCAACCTTGCCCTCTCCAAATAAATCACCACCTTCACAAACCTCTTCAATGAGTTTTTCAAAGCTGATACTTTTCCATTTTCCACTACCACGAGGGCCGTCGCGCTTTAAGCATTTTAAAACACGATAAGGACTATCAATTTGTGACAACATGGCATTACCACGACCACAAGCTGTTGAGCGATGTGCCATGCCACTATCATCTTTACGCGTTGTTGATAACAATGCATCACGCACTGACGTTTTATAAGGAACTTGAGCATCTGCTGATAAAGGATGATAGGGGTTGCCGGCCACGCGTAATACTTTGCCCGATTTTTTATCAGTACGAATACGCAATCCACACATGGTATTACAGCCCTGACACATGGTGAATGAAACCTGTTGATCTGGGTTAAGTTCTAACTTGCCTGTATCAGGGTTCACCTTATATTCTGGCTCAGGCGCATTACCTGTTACATTATCATGAGGTTTTTCACCAGATGTACCTTTAGTTAAACCTGTGAATGCTTTTGTTGCAGTTTCGGTAAATCCTGCTGCAAAGGCCGTAATGCCACCAAGAGCTACAGCACTTTTTAAAATTTTTCTTCGTGAGTTCATTTTGTAGTCTCCGTTTAATGTGCCAATTTGGCGAGGTCAGGGTTGCTAAGCGTGTCTTTTGCTGTTGCAGAAGCAAAAAAGAAGCTGGTCACAACAATCGTTATAAATAGCCAAAGTCCAAAGACACCCACTATTCCTAAAATACCTTCAGATCCCATAGGCAGTTGATAGGTATATTCTCCTGCACCTGTTTTGGGAATCAGTTGTCCATCCATAAAGATAACC
>JALVDQ010000484.1 GCA_027008885.1 Thiotrichaceae bacterium
GGCAGGGCGACGTATTGGTATCCCGATTTATCAAAACTATATTGATCTGATAAAAAACTATGCCTTGCGCAGCTCGATTACACATGGCGTGATGTTTTATCTGGGACCGGTTTTTCGTCTTTCGGGTGGTGTCGGTTTACTCCTGTTTGTGCCTACCATTTATGGCTCCGAGATGTTTGCCAATTTTTCCTTTGCGGGTGACTTGATACTTGCGCTCTATTTTATATTTTTTGGCACACTGGGTATGGCACTGGGCGCGGGTGAAAGTGGTAGCCCACACTCGGCAATTGGCATCAGTCGCGGTCTGGCACAGGTAACAACCTCTGAACTGCCTCTTACCCTGGCAGTGTTTGCGGTTGCGTTGCAATACCAAAGTCTGTCTGTCACAGAAATTGTGGCAGCACAGCAGGGTAGCATCCTGAACTGGACACTGTTTAGCAATCCTTTTGCTGTTGCGGCAGCGATGCTCGCATTTCTGGGTTCCATGATGCGCCCTCCCTTTGATGTTGTGCTGGCACCGCAGGAAATTCCGGTAGGTCCACCAACCGAATATCATTCAGCCTATCTTGCACTGATGCAAACCAATCGGGTAATTTTTCCGCTTGCAAAGATTGTGATCTATATGAATCTGTTCTTTGGTGGTGCGGCAAGCTGGCCAGTATTTTTTATCAAGGTATTTCTGATGTATTTGTTCTCTGCCTTTGTTGGTGTGGTTTTCCCGCGCTTCAGGGTAGAGCAGTCAATCCGCTGGTTTTTAATCTGGGGTGTTCCTCTCGGCATTATTGCGATTCTGGTGGTTTAACATGAATATTTTATGTGGCGATATTAAGCGACGGTATTAAAAAAATGAAAAAAGAACTGGAAAAGCGCGTCATAAAAGGTCCTGATGGTTTTGAGTTTGAAGTTGAGCCATTAAAGGATTATTTCTGCGAAGCACCACCCACAGTGCAAACCGCAGCCTATAACGAGATTGTTGAAAAGATATTTAACTGGGCGCGTTCCGAATCTATCTGGATTCTGGGCTTTGGTACAGGCTGTGGCGCGATAGAAATGCGCCCACTAATGACACCACGTTTTGATGCCTATCGCTTTGGCGTGCAGTGGCGGGCTACACCACGCCAGTCCAACCTGTTTATTATTTCAGGCTATCTCTCGGTTAAAACACTGAAACGTGTGGTGCGTGCCTACGAACAGATGCAAAGTCCCAAATATGTGATTGGGCTTGGTTCCTGCACCATAAATGGCGGCATGTACTGGGATTCCTACAATACGATTAAGCGACTCGATGACTATTTGCCCGTTGATCTTTATATTGCAGGCTGTATGCCACGCCCGGAAGCCCTGTTGCAAGGCTTTAAGGACTTGAAAAAGTTGATCAGGGAAGGCAAGGCAGAAGGCGCAAACATCTACGCCGAGAACTTTGAGTGGTACAAGGCGAATCAGAAAAAAGTCATTCTGGACTGGGATATGCCGGAGTACAACTGGTAATGAAATCGACCATGAAAGACCTCTATAAAACCCTGAAAAAACG
>JALVDQ010000485.1 GCA_027008885.1 Thiotrichaceae bacterium
ACAGAAGACAGAGAACAGCAACGTAGCCCGGACGCTCCAGCGTCCCGCTCGTAACCCAACAGGGTGTAATAACCTTGCCAAAGTTTGACTTGTGTATGTGTTTCCACGCGAGAGCATGGGGAAGGAGTTTGACTTCTGTACCCACTGTGGTTTAGAAGCTCGTGCAAAAATATATAAAAAACAGGGGGGATGGGTATCAGAAGACAGAGGACAGAAGACAGAAGACAGTAGAACTTGTTGAGTGAGAGTGAGTGAGATTGCGCAACCCGTGTAGATTGGATTAGCGTAATCCAACATAGTGCCACGATCTTGTCAGGTTACGCTTGGGCTAACCTGACCTACAAAACTGTTCGGGACGCTGAGTATCCTGGATGCGTTCCCACATGGAACGTGGGAACGGGATAGCACTCAACGCAGGCTGCTGCTACCTGGGGACGAGACAAGCGTTCGCTATAATTAGCTTTCCGAGCGATATGCCTCACAGGTATAGTAAGCGGCAAGATAGACATCCCGCTTTAGACACAGACCATCATCCGCACGAACTGAAGCCATCCCTGAACTCATGACTTTCAAGCCGGGAATCTCCTTTTCAAGGTAATCAGGTTGGTTTCTAAAGTGAGTGCAATGAAGACAAACTGCTTTCTTTTTTGACATTTTATAGACCTCTGTAAAAATATTTTAGAAGTATGTCCGGGACTAAAAAATAAATAAGTACCCCGGACATCCAAAAATATTTACTATTAATTAATGGCTCAGATTAGACCAATAGCTGGCAAAAACTATTGCAGACAAAATAAAGCCAAGTATTACATTAACCACTACGCCGGTTGTAAATGCCATAAATGGTTTTATTCCAGCAGAAGCCAGTTCGCGGAAACGGGTAGTCAAACCAATGGAGAAGAAACAAAAGATAAATGCCCATGTGCGCAAGGTCTTCACCGGTCCGACGAGTTCTGGCTTAACAATTTTGCCATAGTCCTGGAAACTGTACCCTTTTGTAATCAGGGTAATAATGACTGAGGCAATCACAAATCCAATCACAAACTTGGGAAAACGCCACCAGATTTCCGCAGGATTTGGTTTCTGACCTGCTTTACGCTCCCATTTCATGGTTGAGATCAGGGCCAGAACAAATGCCCAGATGCCAATCCATACATCACGCCCAACAACCTTCATCAGGGTGAAAGCCCAGACTGCATCATCCTGTTTTCCGGGTATTTTTTCCAGATTTTCAGCTACATTTCCATACGCTTGCGCAGCCGCAAAGCCTGCTGCATCGGCAAATTCAGAAGTACCAACCCAGGCACCCGCTACACCAGCATGTAGCCCCAGGAGGCGGGATACCAGCGGCAAGAAGAAGATCATTACAATCGCCCAGAGAATAACCATGGTAATAGCAATTGGCGCATGTTCCTTTTTCGCTCCAACTGCGCCCGCAATGGCAATCGCACCTGAAACACCGCAGACAGCGCCTCCAGCACCAAGAGTTGCAGCAAGCCGTCGATCAAGCCCCAGTTTTTTAGCAACAAAAAAGATCACCAGAAAAGTGGTAATAGAAACAATAGACGCTTGCAGAATAGCAACCGGACCAGCCCAGATAATCAGGGTAAACGGCAGGGTAGCACCCAATAGCACAATGCCAATTTTAATATAAAATTCTACTCTGAAACCGGTATCCATCCAGGCGGGAAGCCCTATAAGATTCGATATCAGCATACCCAGTAACAAGGCAACCAAAGGAGGTTCAAGATTATAATGATGGGCGTGAGTCCATGCACCAATAATAAAAATAATCACCGAGAAAACAAACACAAAGATAAACGACGGTATAAATTCACCCAGTTTGTAGCCCATTGCCTTGACAGCGACATAAAAGATAGCCAGCCACATAAAAAACATCGCAAGATACTGGGGTAAATGGGCAACCAAATCTGATACCGCCTGCCCCACGTTATCCCATTTTCCGGGTTTAATCGCTATCCACTTGATCGAGCCACCATTCAGGAAGAATAACACTGCCACCAGTACAATGCCCAGTCCTACCCAAATAGCCCACCAATCTTCTTTTAGCCAGAGTTCCTTCCAGCCCACACTTTTTAGACGTAAATCATCCGCTTCCTCATCCCATTGTTCTTCAGTTGGGGACAATTTAATGTCATCATCCTGATTAGCCATACACTTTCTCCTTTCGGTATATTGATTAAATTATATTATTTCCTTATTTCGACAGAAGTTTGATGATTGTAAGTATGAATCTATGAATCTATGAATCTATGAATCCCGAGATATTGGCTCACAGTTTGGCGAGTATATTTCATGCCTCCCACGTTGTGAAAACCAATCGACTGTGCTTGTATGCGACAGTAGATTCACACATTCAAAAATATCAAATTGATCATTACAATAGCACTTCAACTGCCTGAAACGACTATAGTAGAGAAAATTTAGACTTACAAATTAGTGATTTATTAAGTTCTAATATAAGGACGTGAATTATTTTGGCATTGCGACGGGAGCATAGTGGGTTATGTGAGCAAAGCAATAACGATGAAGATCAGAAAACAGGGGCTAAATTGTTAGTGGATACTTATGCGCGGGAATACTGTTCGGGACGCTGGAGCGTTCTGGATGCGTTCCCACATGGAACGCGGGAACGAGATAAACTCCCGCACCCAGCGTCCAAAGATGGGTATTTTTATTTCGTCCTGTTGATAAATCAACAAGTGTCTTTTTAACCAGCGTATAGGCTCCCAGGCTATTTAATCAAAAATTCAATGATCTGCTGTTTTTGTTCATCAGTCAGTTTCCTGAATTTTTTCCTCATTTTTTTCGGCATTTCCCGCTCGCCTTTATCAAAATAGGAGAACTGGTTAATTAAATATTGCTTTGGTTGTCCTGCAAGGATGCCTGCATCATCATCCGGGTTTGTACCTCCGTCCGAATGGCATTTCTCACACTTTTTATTAAACAGTTTCGCGCCTTCATCTGCCATTGCCAGGTTGGCATTTTGTGAGTGTGGTACAAAGCTTTTAGCAGCATAATACTCGGCAAGTGCGGTAATTTGCTCCTCGCCTAGATCTGCGACAACCTTGTTCATATCAGTCACATTGCCATCAGCATCCCGATATTCTTCGCCTTTACGCTCACCTGACTTGAATGCCATTAAAGTATCATGGAGGTAAATTGCTGAGGCTTTGGCAATATTGGGTACTTCCTTTTGATTGCTGTTGCCATCTTTTCCATGACATTTATTACAGCTGTTGACAAGTTTTGTTAATGGACCTGCATCATCGGCATCGGTACTTGTCATGCTGGGGGCGAGTGGCTTGGCGGGTGCTTTGGGGGTTTGAGGAGCTGTTTGAGGAGCGCTGCTTGCCTGTTTGTCATTTTCATTCCTTTTTGGCTGCGCTGGTTTATCATCTTCAGCAAGTGCCTCTTTTTGCGTTGCAGTTGTCACCATGTTTTCTGTGCTGGAACTATCAGCAGCTTCTTCGGGCTCATTTGGCTCTTCATGTGCCACACCCTTATGGCAATCAATACAGGTTTTGCCTTCCTGTTTGGCGCGTTGGTGTCTTTTGGAAGCCGACTTGTCCTGATCCTTAAACATCATCGCATCCCAGCTGTGACAGCTACGGCATTCCCTGGAATCAGATTTGCGCATGATGTCCCAGATGCGGTTTGCCATTTCCCAGCGGTGTGCTTCAAACTTTTCAGGCGTGTCTATCGTGCCTATGATTTCATGATACACATCTTTGGCTGCATACAGTTTTGTCCATATTTTTGCCAAAGGCGCTTTGGGTACATGGCAATCCGAACAAATCGCACGCACACCCGCATGGTTTTTATAGTGAGCGGTTTGCTGATACTCCTTTAAATTTTGTTGCATCGTATGGCACGAGGTACAAAACTCCAGTGTATTGGTTTCCTTAAAAAAAAGATTCATTCCTGCATAGCCGAGAAAGCCCAGAAAGAACACAAACAGAAAGCTCCACTTAGTCATACTATCCTCCTAAAGATATGGTTTTATCATTTTTTTGGGAGGATATAATTAAACAAAAACAGGCTTAAAACAATAAAAAGAGAGTTAACTCAAAGGCAAAAATATATAAAAAACAGGGGGGATGGGTGTACAGAAGACAGAAGACAGAAGACGGAGAACAGCAATGTAGCCCGTATGAAGCCTGCGGAATACGGGGATTGCACATTGTTAACCAGTGCCCCTGTGTTTTGTTCCTCAACACAACAAAGTGCAATTACCAAAAATATATAAAAAAAGGGGGGGATGGGTATTTATCAAAGGCTGATTTAAATCAATTCACATTATCCAGACACTGATTATTATTTCGGTATGAGTAAAGTGCCACAATTAATCGGACAATCTCCAAAATTTCAGGAGGTTCTGCGCACAGCCGACCTGGTTGCGGGAACTGATGTGCCTGTACTGCTCAGTGGTGAAACCGGTACGGGCAAGGATATGCTTGCCCAACGTATTCATGCCAATAGCCGTCGTAAACAACGTGCTCTTGTAAAGGTGAACTGTGCCTCGAGCTTTGTTGAGGATGATATTTTCAAGCCTAAAAAAGGTGCGATTGCCCGAGCAAACAAGGCTAGCCTGTTTCTGGATGAGGTAGCCGCACTGCCTGATATTGTGCAGTTGAAGTTACTGAATTTTCTGGAAAAAGAAAGCGCAGATATACGCATTATTGCATCTACACGGAAAAACCTTGGCAGTGAGGTAAAAGAAGGTCATTTTCGTGCAGAACTGCTTTACCGTTTGAATGTGATTCCGATTGAGTTGCCCGCCTTAAAAGATCGGCAGGGTGATGTCGAAATACTGATGGATTATTTCCTGCGTCAACTGGTGGCTGAACAGCATCAGCCGATGCCCGAGTTTAGCAAACAGGCACTAAAAAGGATCAATCAATATGAATGGTCAGGGAATGTGCGTGAGTTGTATAATTTTTGTGAGCGAATGTTTATCCTGTTTAGTGGAAAGCAGGTGAGTGTTACTAACTTGCCGCGTGAATTTAGGCAATACACCTCCCGGACTGAAAATATTTTTAGTCTGCCAGAAACAGGCATCAAGCTGGATGCTGTGGAAATTGACTTTATATTGCAGGCACTGAACAAGACCGGCGGTAATAAATCCCAGGCGGCACGTTTATTGGGATTAAGCCGGGATACCTTTCTGTATCGCCTGAAAAAATATTCGATTGAGTTATAGCTGTTGCTACCTTCTCCTTCTCCTAATTATTCTAAAGTTTTTCGCAAAATGTGATATTTTCACGGTTTTCTTTTTTTTATTCTTCTATGCTTCCACTGGTGGTCAGGTTTTGTGGTTGTTCAGTGAACTTTTGGCTACTTGATGATGAGAACCCATCTGGGAATAGTGAGTCTGCGACTTATATTTTCAGATGATTCTTAAAATAAATTCAAATATTGGAAGGGAGCATCAAATGTTTAAAAAAGTAAGAAAAAGTATTTATTTTCTTGTCCTGGTGAGTACGCTTTTTTCAATGTATTCGATTGCCGAGGCGAGTCCTTTTCCGGTGCGTGTCGATGTTGTGAATGATGCAGGCAGGGCATTTCGTCAGTATCCGATTCGTGGTGGTTATAATGTTAAACGTGCTTATATTCAGGCAACCAATCGACAGCAATACAATATTCGCGTTAGAAATATGACGGGTAGACGGATTGGTGTTGTGGTAACGGTTGATGGGCGTAATATCTTATCAGGTAAAAAATCCTGGCTTCGCAGTAATGAGAAAATGTATTTACTGGAGCCTTATCAAACCTCGGTTTATAAAGGCTGGAGAACAGGTCAAAATCGTATCAACCGTTTTTTCTTTACTGAAGCCGGAAACTCATACGCCGGTGCTTGGGGAGACAGGTCTGCCATGGGTGTTATTGCCGTTGCTGCATTTTATGAGAAACGGCGCCCTGTCTATCGTGCGCCAGTGACTAAATCCAGGAGAGCTGAAGCAGACCTGGCTGCGCCTGCACCGATGCCTGCACCTGCTCCAGGATCAATGTACAGGAAAAAATCGAGAGGTAATGCAGGTACAGGCTTTGGTCGCTCAGAGCGTTCTGATTCTACAACGGTAGCGTTTACGCCTGAAACAAATGCAGCTGCCAAATTCTTTTATAAATATGAGTGGCGTGAGAAGTTGTGTAAACGCGGCATTATAGTGTGTCATCGCAGACCAGCAAGACCCGTGCCACATAACCGTTTCTGGAATGATAACCAGGGCTATGCGCCTCCACCTCCAGGAAGATAGTTTATTCAAAAGTATATAAAAAAGGGGGGGATGGGTATCTGAGGACAGAAGACAGAAGACAGAAGACAGAAGACAGTATGTAGGGTTGGTGGAGTTTACGCAACCAACCAGATTCGGTTGGTTGCGCATGGCTACTCCAACCCTACTCAACTACGCAAAAATATGTAAAAAAAGGGGGGGATGGGTTTTACCCATCCCCTTTTTGTTTTTGCTTTGGGGTGCTGTCCCTAAAGCAGTTTTCCATTTGTCG
>JALVDQ010000486.1 GCA_027008885.1 Thiotrichaceae bacterium
TCTGCCATCATTTCATCCCACTGGCTTACCCAGCCGACGGTTCGTCCGACGGCAAACAGCACGGTGAACATATTTAGCGGTATCCCCATGCCGAGGAAGATAATGCCTGAGTAAAAATCGACATTGGGATAAAGATTGCGGGATACGAAGTAGTCGTCTTCGCGGGCGATTTTTTCCAGTTCCATTGCAGTATCCAGCAATTTTTGATGTTTCGGATCGGTACATTGCCCGCCTTCAAGCATCTGGTGGCAGATTTGACGGATGATTTTTGCACGTGGATCGTAGTTTTTATAAACTCGATGACCAAAGCCCATTAATCTGAAACGGTCTTTTTTGTCTTTTGCCTTGTCGATAAAATACGAAAGTGGCTTGCCGGAGTCATTGATTTCGGTAAGCATTCGAATCACTGCTTCATTCGCGCCACCATGTGCTGGTCCCCAAAGTGATGCAATGCCCGAAGCAACCACCGCAAACGGGTTTGCCTGCGAGCTGCCCGCGAGGCGCACGGTTGAGGTCGAGGCGTTTTGCTCGTGGTCGGCATGTAATATCAGAATAATATCCAGTGCCTTTGCCAGGAGCGGATCAACCTTGTATTTCTCGCAGGGTGTTGAAAACATCATGTGCAAAAAGTTTTCTGCAAAACCGAGGCTGTTATCGGGGTAAACAAAGGGCATTCCCATGGCATAACGATAACTCCAGGCAGCGATGGTGGGCATTTTGGCAATCAGGCGATGTGCCGCGTTCATGCGATCTTGCGGATTATGTATGTCTTCATCATCATGGTAGAAAGCTGACAGCGCAGCAACTACGCCCACCATAATTGCCATTGGGTGAGAATCACGCCGGAAGCCGCTATAAAAGCGCAGTAATTGCTCGTGCAGCATGGTGTGATGCTTGATGTCATACTCAAACTTGTCCAGTTCCTGTTTGTCTGGTAATTCGCCGTGAAGCAGGAGGTAGCAGGTTTCCAGAAAAGAGCTTTTTTCGGCAAGCTGTTCGATGGGATAGCCCCGATATTCAAGTATGCCCTTGTCGCCATCCAGATAGGTGATTTTACTCCAGCAACTTGCGGTTGCCATAAAACCGGGGTCATAGGTAAAGTAGCCCAACTGTTTATAGAGGCTTCGCACATCAATGGTCATGGGGCCACAGGTTGGCTTGAGCAGATCAAGCTCGATCTGCTTGCCGGTGCGGTTATCGGTTATTGTGACACTATCCTTATTGCTCTTGTTGGGCATTTTATCCTCCTAGTATTTCTTATTTTTACATACCCATCCCCCCTGTTTTTAATACTTTTTTGCCATGATCTGTCGGATTACGCTAATCCGGGCTACAGGCAGCAGGAATAAAAAATATATCAAAAACAGGGGGGTGGGTATTATATTTGGTAGTGGATTAAACCTGTATTTGTAGGTCGGATTAGCCCAAGCGTAATCCGACAAAATAGTGGCACTATGTTGGATTACGCTACGCTAATCCAACCTTCTATGAAGTCACTTGTCAACCTCAAATCACTAAAATTTCCTTCT
>JALVDQ010000487.1 GCA_027008885.1 Thiotrichaceae bacterium
GCACCATGCCACTGGCGTCCATTCCCTGCAAAGGGCGCCTAGTGGCTAACCGCTTTCTGACTCGCTGTACCCATCAATACAATGTTGTTGGAGTACTAGTATTGGTAATTTCAAGCCGGCTTCATCTGCAATAGCCAAAACCCGTTGCAAGCGTGCCGGGGCAGAGCGACCCATGCAGCCATGCTCAGGATCTCCTTCAAAAGCAACTAGCATGGCTCGGGTTAATGCATCATGATCAATTTTCTTAGCCACTAAATACTCCTGAACCTGTTGGATTTCTGCCAGTATTTTTTCAACAAAATCCTGATGCTTTGCCCATAGCTCACCGACTGTTCCGCCGTATTTTAAGCCTGCAATATTACTTGTCAGGATATAATAATTTTTACGCAGCAGCTCAAAAACCAGTTGTTCATAATCCGTTAGAATTTCAGTGGGAATATCCAGCTCAGCGAGTGCTTCAGCCAGAAGCTTCGCGTGTTGACCATATATCGGTGAAGGCACGACTACTTTCACATCTTGCCCTTTTTTCTTTTCAAACCAGACTGAAATAACCGTTGGTTGCAGATCAAACGCTTGCCAGTCTTTAGGTAACAATTCATTTTGAATTAAAATCAGGCGATCTTTCCACACTCCTGGCATGTTTTCCAATACTTCAGGCAAGGCAGTTTCTCCCACGGCAACGATGACTGCTTCTGCCTGGGGGGTTAGTTCCGCCTGTAGAGACAGATCCATATTGCGAGTTACAGGAATCACCGGACGCCCTGTGCGTAAAAATCCTCGCGCCATTACCGAGCCAATTTCACCAATTCCGACAATAACAACAGGTGCTTTTTGTTTCTTATTCATAATATAATCCATCCTTTTCTTTCTTAAACCTTTATTGCATCCCGGAGAAAGCATGAATTTTGACAAAATTGGATTACAAGTTCCAGAAGTATTACTGCCTGACAACACGGTTGATCTGAGTAAATGGTCTGTTGTCGCCTGTGATCAGTACACATCACAACTGGATTATTGGAATAAGGTAAAAGATTTTGTCGCTGATGCCCCTTCAACGCTTAATGTGATTTTTCCTGAAGTGTATCTTGAGGACAGTGATGGCGATCAACGCATCGCCAATATTAACGCGACCATGCAAGATTATCTGGATAAAGACATTCTGAAATCACTTGCCAATAAAAGCCTGATTCTGGTAGATCGCAAAACCTCACAGGTTCCTTCCCGAAAGGGTCTGGTGGTAGCGCTCGACCTTGAGCATTATGATTTTAACAAAGGCTCGCAAACCCTGATCCGCGCAACCGAAGGCACCATTGTTGAGCGCCTGCCACCACGGGTAAAGGTGCGCCAGGATGCTGCCATTGAACTGCCGCATATTATGGTCTTGATTGATGACCCTGAGCGCACCGTGATTGAGCCGTTATTTGATCAAAACCCAGAGAAACTTTACGACTTTGAACTGATGATGGATAGCGGGCACATCAAGGGATACGCTATTGATACGCCTGAACTAATCCAGCAAGCCACCGATGCGCTTGAAAAACTTGCTGACCCTGAAGTTTTTGCCAAAAAATACAATGCCAAAGATAAGGATGTTCTGCTTTACGCTATGGGTGATGGCAATCACTCACTGGCAACCGCCAAAGCTATCTGGGAGAAGATCAAAGAAGATGCGGATAGCTTTGATGCAGTAAAAGACAGTCCTGCCCGCTACGCACTGGTTGAACTGGTTAATATCCACGATGAAGGCTTACAGTTTGAGCCGATTCACCGTCTGGTTTTTGATGTAGAGCCAGAAAAATTATTAGCTGCCCTGCAACAACACTTTGGCGAAAAGTGTCAAATTATTCGTTGTGATGATTATGCCGACACACTCAAAAAAGCCGAAGCTGCACAAACTGACACGACACATATGATTCCCTTTAATGATGCAAATAGCTATGGTTTTATTAAAATTGAACAACCACCTTTCACACTTGAACTGGCGACGCTGGAATCCTTCCTAAATGATTATCTTGAAGAGGTTAATGGCAAGGTAGACTTTATCCATGGCGAAGAAGTGATGTTTGAGCTAGGCGTTAAAGCTGGCAATATGGGCTTCTTCTTCCCCCCTATTTCCAAACACAGCCTGTTTAAAACCATTATTTTTGACGGCGCCTTACCCAGAAAAACATTCTCAATGGGTGAGGCAGATGAAAAGCGTTTTTATCTGGAGGCACGTCGTATCAAGTAATGTACTCAGTTTTTACTTCTTGTCCTCATTGTTATTACGGGTATTGTCATCACGGGTATAGTTATCACGAAACGTATTGCCACAAAAACGGCAACGCGAAAAACTGATATTCGGTAACGAAGAGGCAACCTGGGAAGGTGCCAGTTTGATTACATTGTAACTTCCGCAATTTGGACAGGACGACCCGGACGAGCTTTCCAGATTAAGTAAATCTACTTTTACATCACTCACCTTGTAGGCATTATAGTAGCTAAGTTTTACCGGCGGCACATCAGTATCTGTACTAGTTGTACTGGCGTCAGTGTTTGTTTTAAGCTCATCAAGCAGTGGTGGAAAACTGTTTTCCTGCTCCTTGATTAAACGCTGACACTGTTTTCTAAACGGTTTTAATAAACCAATATCATCCAGCTTTGATCTGAATTCATTTAATAAAGCAAGCGAAGGGAGCTTGGGTTTAAATTCAGGATGAATAAAACGAAACAGGTAAAATTGATTTCTTGTCCAGTTCAATAATGCCTCATCGCTGATACAAAGAAGTTCTTGCAAAGCAATCAGGCGAAGTATCGTTAATTGCTCAGAGGCATTCATATTTAGCAGTTTTTTGGTCTTGAAAAAACTTTCAAATTTTGCCCACGGCAGATTACTTGAAAACAATAAAACCAAGCTAATAAAATATGGATCCGGAGCAACATAAGAATTTCCTTTTCCCACTTGTTCTACATGATAAAGATTCACGCACATCTCCTGATAAACTGAATAATCTCTACTCTTTGTGACTCATTGCACTTGAGAATAGTTTCAACGGGTACTCCAGCAGGACAGGATTCAAAAATACGACGAGTCCCTTCATGCAATCCAGATGATTAAGCTTCATAACTCATAAGAAAGAAGCTCTCTGCTTGCTGTATTAAGACTCCCAACCTGCCAGAGTGTGCTTATCATAGAATATGCAGGGGAAAACAGGATAGTAGTGTACGATATAGGAGAGTTTTAGCGGATAAGCGGTAATAAACAGGGTAGTATATTTTAGGAATTTCTTTCACGATTAAACTCAACCCGTTTACCAATACTGCCTTTACGGATTTTATTATTAATATAAACAAGCTGACCATTTACAATCGTGGCAAAAACACTGGAACGAAAAGGATAGGCATCAAAGGGGGTCCAGCCACATTTGGAAATAACATCCTTGTTTTGCGCCGTTATGCCATTTTCAATATCAATAACGACAAAATCTGCCCAGTAACCTTCACGAATATAGCCACGATCTTTAATATCAAACAATTCAGCAACAGAATGACTGGTCTTGTCCACAATAAATTCAAGCGTAAAAATGCCATCCTGATAGTGTTCCAGTAACGATGGCATGACATACTGCGCCAAAGGCAAACCCGAAGGTGCCTGAAAATAGTTACCCTGTTTTTCTTCCCAGGTATGAGGGGCATGGTCTGTTCCTATTACATCCAGACGACCATCCATTAAACCCTGAAATAATCCAGCCCTGTCAACTTCTGATTTGATCGCCGGATTGCATTTTATAAGGGAGCCTTTCTCTGCATAATCTTTATCAGTAAAGGAAAGAAAATGGCAGCAAACCTCCGCAGTAATATTTTTTTCGGAAATTGGCAGGTCGGAGAACATCTCTGCTTCTTTCGCGGTTGATATATGCAGTACATGAAGTCTGGTGTTGTTTGCTTTTGCTAACTCCACAGCAAATGCAGATGACTTGTAACAAGCCTCTGCACTGCGTATTTCGGGATGCAACTCAAACGGAATTTCATCGCCATAAATCTGTCTGTAATTTTCTTCGTTCTCAATAATCGTCGGCGTATCTTCACAATGTGTAGCGACGATAAGCGGCGCATGTTTGAACACGTCATTCAATGTTTCTTCATTATCAACCAGCATATTTCCGGTTGAAGCACCCATAAAAACTTTTAAACCACAACAAGCAAGCGGGTCAATCGCCTTTATAGCTTCGATATTGTCATTTGAAGTACCATGATAGAACGAGTAATTGGCGATTGATTTTTCAGCTGCCAGCGCCATCTTGTCTTCAAGAATCAAGCTGTCCAGCACATTGGGTATGGTATTTGGCATATCAAAATAGGTGGTGATTCCACCAGCGACAGCCGCCTGTGATTCAGTGTAAATATCGCCCTTTTGAGGCATTCCCGGATCACGAAAATGAACCTGGTCATCTATCATGCCGGGCAGCAGGTATTTGCCCTTGAGATCCAGCACCTGTGTGACTTTCAGATTGGATAAATCCTTTGCTATTTTATCAATCCGCCCATTCCTGACATAAATATCGGCTTCGCTTATTTGATTTTCATTTACCACTTTGGCATTCAGAATTAACAGTGTATCCATACCTTTCTCCGGGTTAACGCAGCCGATCCAGTATCAAAAATGTATAAGGATAAGGATTTTTTTCATCAGCCTGATGCGTCATTTTCTGGACTTGTTTCCATTTATATTGAGTATAGTCAGGAAAAAAAGTATCACCCTCAAAATGCTGGTCAATTAATGTTAAATAGAGACGATCTGCCTGGTGAATAAATTTGTCGTATAAATGAGCACCACCTGTGATAAACACTTCTGCTGCCTGTTTTACATCAGCAGCTATTTTCAGGGCAGCTTGCAGGGAATCAACAACCACACAGCCATCTATTTTTAGGTCTTTGTCACGACTGAGAATAATATTTTGCCGACCTGGCAAGGGTCTTCCAATCGAATCATAGGTCTTTCTGCCCATAATAACAGGGCTACCCATTGTGGTTTTTTTAAAAAACTGCAAATCTGCTGGTAAATGCCATGGCATCTGATTATCTTTGCCGATTACACGGTTTTGACCCAAAGCTGCAATCATGGAAAGTCTCATGGAGCGAGCAACTACTTCACAACTTTAAGAAATGGTGGTTTTTCTTTTTTATTTTTTGCTGCACCATTCGACTTATTGCCTGGAGGATTATCAGGCGGGGTATCATCAGAATCCTCCGCTTTAAATGTCAAGCCCTGATTATTTTCCCTGGCATATAAGGCGAGTACAGCCCCAATGGGCGAATAAATCGTATAGGGCTTGCCGCCAAACCGTGTGCTAAAGCTTATGCCATCTTTATCAATTAATAATCCCTGTGTTGCCTCAGGGCTTATATTTAATATGATCTTACCATTTTCAACAAATTGTCGGGGAACTGTTACCTGAGGATTATCGGCAAAAAGAACAATATGCGGTGTACCGTTATTATCAAGAATCCAGTCGTAAATCGCATTAAGCAGATAAGGCTTATTTGATGAAAATTGCTTCATTGAAAACTACACCTTATGGTCGAATTGACAGCTCAGTCTGGGTTAATGAGAGCTGAAACAAATCACGCGAAAAAATACGATCCATATAATCATAAATTGGTTTTGCGTCACTACCGCCAGGAAGATCAATTCCGTATTTTGGCAAGCGCCACAAAATTGGTGCGATGGTGCAATCAATCAAAGAGAAATCATCACTCAAAAAGTAAGGTTTGATCGCAAAAACTTCTGCAGCAGACAAAATACTGTCTTTTAAAATGGTTCGGGCAGTATCCATGCGCTCCTGCTCACCACTTTCAAGATCGCTTACCAGAGACAACCAGTCTTTCTTGATACGAAACAATGTCAGACGGGTATGTGCCCGGGATACAGGATCAACCGGCATTAATGGTGGATGCGGAAAGCGCTCATCCAGATATTCCATAATAACATGCGAATCATAAAGAACCAGTTCTCTGTCAACCAGTGTTGGAGCAGTATTATAAGGATTAAGATCAGCTAAATCTTCCGGCTTGTTATTTGGATCCATTTCCAGAATATCTGCCTGTATATCTTTTTCCGCCAGAACAATACGCACACTATGGCATAGCGGGCAATCAGGCAAGGTAAACAGGGTCATGACCGAACGACGATTCGCAACTGAACTCATTAATTTCTCCTACAATCTTGTTTATTAACTAAAAACGTAACTACTCAGCATGTCGTAATTGCTCAAGATTGCCCTTTATACAGAGGGTAAGCTGAAGTAGTTAATAAAAAAACAAGGCAATAATCTAAACGAAAAAGGCTGCCTTGAAAGGCAGCCCTGTATTCTATACTAAGAACCTGTCCGGGAATAGTGAGACTACTGCGGAAAAGCTGAATTTGGCTGGATTTTTCCTCAATTCTCGTTAAATAGAATAACTATTCGCCTCTAATTGATAAAAAATCCAGCTCAAATCTGCTTCCCC
>JALVDQ010000488.1 GCA_027008885.1 Thiotrichaceae bacterium
AAAAATTCCACCTTGACAATACCTGTCATGATGAGTATGCCAAATGCCAGCTCAGGCTTGCAAAAACCTGCAAATGGATGGCCTGTGGTTATTTATCAGCATGGTATCACCCGGGCACGCACAGACATGCTTGTTTATGCAGACTCGCTTGCAAGTATTGGTTATGCCGTCATCGCAATAGATTTGCCTCTGCATGGCATTGATACAACAAATCCGTTTTATGGCGTTTTTCATGCCAGCAAAACACCCTTTGCGAATGACGTAGAACCTACTTTCGATCTGGATCTGCTGAATAATGAAACAGGGGCAGCCGGAGCTGATGGTGTTTCTGATGAATCGGGCAAGCATTTTATGAATCTTCGCAGTCTTCTCACATCGCGTGACAATATTCGTCAGGGGGTATCAAACCTGCTGGTACTCAGGCGTTCACTCAAGGATATTCCTGATATAGATGCAAGCCAGGTCGGTTTTATTGCACACTCACTCGGCGGAATTGTTGGCGTTCCCTATCTGGGGGTTGAGGATAAAACACTCCCAAGTTCACTGATTGCCACAGGCGCACCAATTAGCACCATCTTGAAAGACTCCGTTCCTTTTGGAGTTGAAATAAAAAATGCGCTGGCGGCGGCAGGAGTCACTGGAGAGGCGTATGAGAAGTTTTTACTAGGCGCACAATTCGTGCTGGACTCTGCTGACCCAATCAACTATGCCATGGATGCTGGTGCAAAGCATCCAATTCATATGGTTGAGATCGTTGGCGATGGAAGCGCAGAGAATATCCCCGATCAGGTGGTATCCAACAGAACCACGGAAAGACTTGCGGCATTGATCGGTGCAACAAGCGCATCCGACACAGGAGCCAACACGGTTTCCAAAGGAAATGCGAGGATCGTCCGCTTTACCCAGGGAAATCATAGCTCAGTGCTTGATCCAAACAGGGGTGGTAATTATATGAATGTATTTAAGGAAATACATCGTCAACTTGCCAGCTTTCAGGCGAGTAAAGGCACACAGTTCCTGATTACGGATGGTAGTATTATTAAAAAATAAAGGGTAGTGTTGAAAGCTGTGTTTTGCAGGTCGGGTTAGCCTGAGCGTAACCCGACCGAATCAATACGATTATCTGTTTTCTCCACCTTCTCTAAGAATAGCGCGATAACCGATATCTGTCCGGTAATAGGCATCCTCCCAGGAGATTTTTTCTACTGTCTGGTAGGCTATTTTCTGCGCTTCTGTGACATCTTTACCCATGCCCACAGCGCATAGCACTCTTCCGCCATTGCTGACCAGCTCACCTTTCTGGTTAAGTGCCGTACCCGCATGAAATACCTTGCTATTTTGTGTTTCTTCAGGAATGCCAGTGATCACTGTGCCTTTTTTATAGGCTTCCGGATAACCTTTTGCCGCCATAACGACGCCAAGCGACGAGCGTTCATCCCATTCCAGACTATATTCATCAAGCCTGCCCTGCAAGGCAGCTTGCAGAAGCTCCACAAGATCAGATTTCAGGCGCATCATAACAGGCTGTGTTTCAGGATCACCAAAGCGCACATTATATTCAAGCACTTTGGGATTTCCGTCTGCATCAATCATCACACCAGCATACAGAAAACCAGTGAATGGATAACCTTCAGCCGCCATGCCCTTGATGGTCGGCTCGATAACATCGCGCATTATTTTGTGGCTGATTTCAGGTGTCACCACCGGAGCTGGTGAATACGCCCCCATACCACCCGTATTTGGACCACGATCGCCATTATCCCTCGCCTTATGGTCTTGTGAAGTCGCCATTGGCAGGTAGTTTTTGCCATCCGCTATAACGATAATGCTTGCCTCTTCTCCCTCAAGAAATTCCTCGATCACCACACGATGCCCTGCTTCACCAAAGGTATTTCCCGCGAGCATGTCTTTCACAGCAGAAATTGCCTGTGCTTCGGTTTCTGCCAGAATCACGCCTTTACCTGCTGCCAGACCATCTGCCTTGACAACAATCGGCGCCCCCTGCTTTTTGATATACGAAATAGCCTCATCCACATCTGTAAAATTGGCATAAGCCGCCGTTGGAATCTGATGCCGTGCAAAGAAATCTTTTGAGAACGCCTTGGAGCCTTCCAGTTGTGCCGCGCCCTTGACTGGTCCAAAACACGCCAGACCCGCGTCAGTAAATAAATCCACAATACCTTCCACCAGCGGTGCCTCAGGTCCTATTACGGTCAAGTCAATTTGCTGCGTTTTGGCATAGTCAAGCAAGCCCTGAATATCTTCGGCCTTGATCTCAATATTTTCAATCCCTTCTTCCATCGCGGTGCCAGCATTGCCGGGCGCAACAATGACCTTCTCCACCTGGGGAGACTGCCTGATTTTCCACGCCAAAGCATGCTCTCGACCACCACTACCAACTAATAATACTTTCATCGCTGTCCTGCTCTTTAGAATCAAATTAGAATTAAAACCGAATCAAGTATAAACCTTAAGAATCTGTCTGAAAATAGTGCGCCTGTTGCGGAAAAGCTGACAAGAAAGCACAAAAAGTATAAAAAAGGGGGGGATGGGTTGTCAGAAGACAGAAGACTGTTCCGTAGGTCGGCTTAGCCCAAGCGTAACCCGACAAGATCGTGGCACTATGTTGGATTACGCTACGCTAATCCAAGCTACGCAAAAATATGTAAAAAACAGGGGGGATGGGTATTACATTTGCTTTGCTTCTAGCCTGTTTCACCGCACAGGGTCACAAGCAGACGGCGTGCGCCTCCACGATTTCGATGTTCACAGAGATAAATGCCTTGCCAGGTTCCCATGTTTAGTCTTCCCCCGGTTATGGGTATATTCAGGCTGCTGCCCAGAATACTTGATTTTATATGGGCTGGCATGTCATCACTGCCTTCAAGTGTGTGTTTGTAATAGGGTTCATTCTCTGCCACGGCGCGATTGAAATGACTTTCAAAATCAAGGCGTACAGTAGGGTCGGCATTTTCATTAATGGTAAGTGACGCAGAAGTATGCTTGATAAAAAAATTTGCCATGCCGATACTGAAATCCTTTAATTCCGGCAGCTGATGAAGAATTTCAGCGGTAACGAGATGAAAGCCACGCGATTTTGCGCCAAGCTGTATTTCTTTTTGTATCCACATGATTTATACCTCCTGTGTTAAATCCGAATCCACATTATATTGACGGGTTCAGGTTAAATAACTAAATTCCCTGCGTGGTGGATAGTTTTTGCGTAATGAATCAAAATATTTTCCATCTCTCAGGTTTTGATCATTAAGTATCTTCTTTAAGTTATCACTATCTGCACTGATATTGTAGGCATTCAGGACTTCCTGCTGTATTTTTCCGGTCTGTCTGAGCTTTTTGATGTCCAGATGCAGGCGGGGGTTGTCTTTAAAGTCTATCTGGCTTGCTGACCAGGCGGGCTTTTCTCCCAGAAAATCACAGACGGACTGATAGATCATTTCAGTGCCACGAATTTTGGCATCTATGCTGTAGCCTGCAATATGTGGCGTGCCGATCAGTGTGTGTTTTAACATTTGCGGATTAATTTGTGGCTCGTTTTCCCAGACATCAAGAATCAGCGCCAGATCATTCGTGTTCTGCATACGTTGTAGTAGCGCAGGTTCTTCAATGACTTCTCCTCTTGAAGCATTTATAAAGAGTGTTTGCGGCTTGAGCTGGCTGATTCTTTGGCTGTTAAGCAGACGATAGGTGGGGTGCTTGCCATCCTGGGATAAAGGCGTGTGCAGGGTGACAATATCGCACTCAAGTGCTGCCTCTATGCCGGAAAATTGATACTTGTGTGGTTCTGATTCTTCCAGAGGCGGGTCGTTGACGATACATTTCATACCAGCATCTTCACACAGTTGTTTCACTCTTGAGCCGACATTGCCGCAACCAATAATGCCGATACTTAAATCAGATAGTGTTTTTTTGTGTTTTTGTGACCACAGACAGATTCCGCCAAGAACATATTCTGCTGCCGAAATCGCGTTGCTCCCTGGTGCTCGAGCAAAACCAATGTTATGTGTGGCGAGGTAATCAAGATCAATGTGATTGAAACCGGCGGTGGCGGAGGCAACAAACTTTACCGGAGTATCATGCAGCAGGGCTTTATTGACCTTGCTTACGGAACGAACCAGCAAAATATCTGTCTCTGTTAAATCTGCCTGAATTAAATTTCGCCCGTTTTTGGTTTGCACATCGCCCAGTGTTTTAAATGCTTCTTTAACATAGGGGATGTTTTCATCGGCAGTTATCTTCATTTACTTGATCCTGTGCATATAAATAATAGGTATTAAGGTTTGTCTGTTAATCTGAGATTCAAGTGCTATCTGTATTATGCGCTATTAGCGTATATTAGCGATAGATGCTAGAATCCGCAGCATGCACCAAACTGGGAGCATACGGGGAAATTTATTTTTAATAAAAACTTATCTGCTTTTCCAAGTATTTGATTATCTTCTATTAATAGTTTTTTACGAGTAACGAAATGATTTTATTGGCAATTCCTGCTAGAAGTCTTGCAAGTGTTTGTGTGAATACACCAAGAATCTGCAAAAAAATAACTGGTGTAATTTTAACCACTTTGATTATCGGTTTTTCCTCTTGCGTCATTGCAGAAGATTCTGCACAGATAAATTTGAGGGATGTAGAGATCCCTACGTTAATTGAGACGGTATCAAGAATTACAGGTAAAAGCTTTGTGGTTGATCCCCGTGTTAAAGGACGGGTTACTGTAATAACCAGCAGCGATATTAGTCCTGATGAGCTTTATGAGACCTTTCTGTCTATTTTGCAGGTTCATGGTTTCTCTGCGGTGCCATCCGGTGCCAACCTGATTAAAATTGTCCCTTCCAACCAGGCAAAACAGCAGCCTGTTCCGGTTATTGGCGAGAAAGAAGAAAAAGTCTCGGAAAGAAGAGTTGTATCAAAAAAGCACAGAAATAAAAGAGGTAAAAAATACGTAAAAAAATACCAAAAACCACAGAAAAAACGTAGTGCTGATGAACTAATCACCCGCGTTATTCGTGTTGAGCATGTACCAGCAGCCATGCTGGTTCCTATTTTGCGTCCGCTTGTTCCCAGCACTGGGCAGTTACAGGCTTATGGACCGAGTAACACTATTGTTATTACTGACCGTTCTGCGAATATTAATCGCCTGATTAAAATCATCAAACGCATGGATCGCGCTGATGATGAAGAGCTGGAGGTGGTTCCTCTAAAGTATGCATCAGCAAAAGAGTTGGCACAGACTATAACGATTTTACAGCGTTCTTCGATTAAAGGAGCAGCATCAAAAAACAGAATAGCGGCTGATGTTAGAACCAACAGCCTGCTCTTGAGTGGTGATAAATCTTCGCGTCAGCAAGTTCGCAAAATTATTAGAAAACTGGATACTTATAAAAAAACGGAAGAAAAAACCAAAGTCATTTACTTGCGTTATGCCAAGGCAACTGATTTGGTAAAAGTTTTAACCGGCTTTTCCAAAACACAAAAAACAACCAAGGCAACCAAAAAAGGTGCGGCTGGCACCCAAAAAGCAGATATTGATATTCAGGCGGATGATGCAACCAATTCACTAATTATTACGGCTGAGCCAGATATTCAGAAAAACCTTGCAAAAGTCATAAGAAAGCTCGATGTGCGCCGGGCGCAGGTTCTGGTAGAAGCGATTATTGCAGAGGTTTCTGCTGATCTTTCCAAAAATCTGGGGATACAACTGGGTACGGGTGTGGCTGATGGTGGCAATAATGTGGGCTTTGGAATAATTTCAACTTTTTCCAGTGCTGGTGCTTCAATTTCCTCAACTGGAAAACCCATACCTGCAAAAGATGGCGCAACCTTTGGATTCGCCCTGGGTCACCACGGAAATATAAATTTTGGCTTGTTAATGAACGCTCTGGCTGGCGACGCGGCAACCAATATTCTGTCAACACCTACATTAATCGCACTTGATAATGAAGAAGCCAAGATCGTTGTGGGTAAAAATGTTCCGTTTTTAACAGGTCAATACACAAATACGGGGAGTGGCAGCACTGCGCCATCAAATCCTTTTCAAACAATCGAACGTAAAGATGTGGGTATAACGCTTAAAATAAAGCCACAAATCAACGATGGTAGCAGTATCCGCCTTGATATTGAGCAGGAAATCTCCAGTCTTTCAGCCTCAGATGTCAGCACCACGGATGTGGTTACCAACAAACGCACCATAAATACCAGTGTCATGGTAGAAGATGGTCAGGTGCTTGTTTTGGGTGGCTTGATTGAAGACACCTACACGGATACGCAACAGAAAGTCCCCTTATTGGGTGATTTGCCCGTAATTGGTCGAGCCTTCAGAAACAACAAGACCATCAAAAAGAAACAAAACCTGATGGTTTTTATTCATCCGGTTATTATGCGTGATGTATTAAGTGGTGATGAATACACCCGTCAAAAATACAACAAGTTAAAATATGCCCAATCTGCTTCAAATATTGCAAACCGGGGACTGCTAAAAAGCGGGGCTTCTGTCTTTCCTGAGAATATAAGACGTGATCTGGTCAGAAAGCTGACGCCCGCACAGAAAAAGCAAATTATTATTCGTGAGCAACAACAGCGTGTTCTGGCGCACCAGCGCAAAATCAGACAAGCCAGGCTGGAGCAACAAAGAGCCAGCAGAATGGCTCAACAACGACGTGCAGCAGGTATTCAGGCGCGCACCAGACGACCTCTTGCAAATAATAACAGGGCTGCTACGGCACAACGCATTAATTCAATCAAGGCGATGCCACAGCGTTTAAGAAATGTTGTGCCACGCACCAAGTCCCGAAAGCCCGTAAACAATCGTTTTGGCGATGTATTTGATATGGATACCAACAGGTAGTTTTCACCGATAATGATATGAATGACATAACGATTGACATAGAAACCAGAGAGATTGAGACAGCTGATATTGTCTCAAACGCGGATATGGATGCAGACACAGGTGTTGTTGCGGAAGTGGATGCAGTTGCAGAAACTGCTGCCCCGCAAGACCAGCAACGAGACTTTCCCTATAGCTTTGCCAAGCGCAACGGTGTGGTTTTGCAACGCACACCCGATGGAAAACAGATCGTTTATTTCAAGAAAGGTTTGACACCCTCTATCGCCAATGAAGTACAACGCTTTCTAAAGCAAAAACCGGTTTTTCAACTAACCCCGGATGACGAGTTTGAACGTCTGTTAGCACTACAATACGACAATAGTGGTGAGGGCGCGAGCGCCATGATGGATGATCTGGGGGATGAACTTGATCTGCATGATGTTGCTGATTCCTTGCCGGAACCTGAAGACCTGCTGGAGTCAGAAGATGACGCCCCAATTATACGTCTGATTAATGCGCTACTGACACAGGCAGTCAAAGAAAACGCCTCGGATATTCATATAGAAACCTATGAAAATCGCATGGTGGTGCGTATGCGTGTTGATGGCGTGTTGCGCGAGATTCTGGAGCCACCGCGCACACTGGCAGCTCTGGTTATCTCGCGCATCAAGGTTATGGCAAAACTGGATATTGCCGAAAAACGTATTCCGCAGGATGGTCGAATTTCCCTGCGGGTCGCGGGTCGCGGGGTTGATGTGCGTGTTTCCACATTGCCCTCGGGTCATAATGAACGGGTGGTATTGCGTCTGCTGGATAAATCGGCAGGTCGCCTCAATCTGGAACATCTGGGGATGGATCCTGTAACGCATGAGCGTTTAAAGAACCTGATCAAGAAACCACATGGCATCATTCTGGTGACAGGTCCAACAGGCTCTGGTAAAACCACAACGCTCTATGCTGCATTAACACATCTGAATGAGAGCAGCAGAAATATTCTCACCGTAGAGGACCCTATAGAATATTATATTGACGGCATCGGTCAGACCCAGGTGAATAATAAAGTCGATATGAGTTTTGCGCGTGGCTTGAGAGCGATTTTGCGACAAGACCCGGATGTCGTAATGATTGGTGAGATACGCGACCTTGAGACTGCCGAAATTGCAGTACAAGCCTCGTTAACAGGGCATCTGGTATTTTCTACCCTGCATACCAATACCGCCGTTGGCGCAGTGACCCGTTTGCGTGATATGGGCGTAGAGCCTTTCTTATTGTCATCAAGTCTGATTGGTGTTATTGCGCAACGTCTGGTTCGCCTGCTTTGCAAAGATTGTCGCAGCTCTTACGAAGCTGATGCCGCAGAATGCAAATTACTGGGAGTAGATCCCAACAATCCTCCCACACTCTTTCACCATAAAGGCTGTAGTAGCTGCAACTTTACTGGTTATGTTGGGCGCAACGGTATTTACGAGCTGGTCGAAATTGATGATGTCACGCGCAATATGATCCACGATGGCGCAAGTGAACTGGATATTGAAGAATATGTCCACCAAAACGTCCCAACCATACGCCAGGATGGCATTCGACTCGTGCTTGATGGCAAAACTACCTTAGAGGAAGTCTTGCGCGTGACTCGTGAAGATAAAAAAACAACTGCCCAGAAAAACTGATTTATGCCCGCTTTTGAATATACCGCACTAAACGCCAAGGGTCAGGAAGAGACCGGCATTCTTGATGCAGACAACGCCCGCCAGGTGCGCCAGTTATTGCGGGATAGTAGCCTCACTCCGTTGCAAGTCACCCAGGTTGAAAAATCAGAAGGCGAAGGCAAACAAAAGATACAACGCGCGGGGCGGGTAAAAGCCGCAGATTTGGCGCTACTGACTCGGCAACTGGCAACCCTGGTTCAATCGGGTGCTCCTCTGGAAGAAGCACTTTCGACAACTGCCAAACAAACTGAAAAACGTAATATCAGGCATATACTCTCGGCGGTGCGCACGCGTGTCGTTGAAGGCTATTCCCTCGCGGATGGCTTAAAATCCTATCCTTCCGTTTTCCCTGATATGTATCGCGCCACCGTTGCCGCAGGTGAACAATCAGGGCATCTGGATGCGGTACTGGATCGTCTCGCCGACTACACTGAATCACGCCAGGAAACCCAGCAACGCATAGCAACCGCAATGTTTTATCCTGTGATACTAACTATTCTGTCTATCGCTATTGTAGCGGGCTTGCTGGCTTTTATTGTACCCAAGATTATTGCTGTCTTTGAAAATATGGATCAGGAATTGCCGGTTATGACACGCATGCTGGTAAAAGTGAGCGATTTTGTACGCGATTATGGTCTATATATTCTTGCGGTAGTGGTTGTTCTGTATATTATCTTTAAGCAGCTCACCAAAATTCCAAAATGGCGCTATAAATATCATAATTTTTTATTAAAAATACCACTTATAAAAAAAATGGTAAGAGGATTAAATACCGCGCGTTTTGCCAGAACGCTCAGTATACTTGCTTCCAGCGGTGTCCCCATACTGGATGCCATGTCGATTTCTGCGCAGGTCGTGCAAAACTTGCCAATGCGAAAAGCAGTTGAAAATGCAGCGGTCAAGGTTCGTGAAGGCATGACAATAAACCGTGCGCTGGATCAGTCAGGTTATTTTCCTCCGATGACAGTATATTTAATCGCCAGCGGTGAAAGTAGTGGCAAGCTGGATGAAATGCTGGAACGGGCAGCGGTTCAACAGGAACGTGAAACAGACGCGATGCTAACCAATATGCTGGGTATATTCGAGCCCATGCTAATCTTGATCATGGGTGGTGTTGTGCTGTTAATTGTGCTATCCATATTGCTTCCCATACTTAATTTGAACCAACTGGTGAAATAGATACCCTTAGAGTTCGGGTAATACTGTTTAATATTATTGTTTAATCAATCTAACCGGGAGAAAAGAATGAATTTATTATTTCGTAAATTTATCATGCTAATAGCTCTTACAGTCGCATTTAGTGGCACTGTTATGGCAAAAGCAAAAGAAGATTCAGACACCAAAGCCAAGCCAAAAAGTAGTATGTTTTCCAAAAAAACGGGTGACAAGAAAACAGCTACATCGAAAAAATCATCTACTAAAAAAACAAAAGGCAAAAAAGATACGCCTGCTGCAAACAAAGAACAATATAAAAATATTGTTGTCAATATCAACAAGGCAAGTGCCAGCGCCTTAAGTGCCTACCTCGTAAATATTGGTCCTGCGAGGGCAACAGCCATTGAAAAATACCGTGCCAAAAACGGCAAGTTCAAATCTATTGATGATCTGTTGAAAGTTGAAGGTATCGGTGAAAATATCTTAAAGGGCATCAAGAAAAATATTTCTTTAAACAGTGGCGAAACAACACCTCCCAAAGGCTATAAAATGGGAGATGTTAGTAAATCCACTGCATCAAAGAAAAAAACCAGCCAAAAAAAGAAAACAGGATCAAGCACGTCTTCCCGAAGCAAAAAATCTGATGAATCAACATCGGCTACTGACAAAAAATCAGCTTCAACATCCAAATCTGCTCAAAGCAAAAACAAGAAAAAGGACAGCGACTCTTCAGTATCTACAAAGAAGAAAGGCACAAGCAGTAGCAGTAAAGGCACAAGCAAATCAAAAAAGGCAACAGCCAAAACAGCCTCTAAAAAAGCAAAGAAAACAAGCAAATCCAAAAAAACAAAAGGAAACGCTTCTAAAAAGTAATTTCTTTTTATCGGTTTAAAACGACAGAATAGCCAGTTCTCAGTGATGAGACTGGCTATTTTTTTTGTGACAGGGTAATCTCGTAACCTCCACGAATAATCATAAACATAAAATTAATCGACATGAAGAATATATTAGTTACTGGTGGCGCGGGTTATATTGGCTCTCATACTTGCATAGAATTAATTGAAGCCGGATATACACCCATTGTTTTGGATAATCTTTGCAACAGTTCAACCATATCACTTGACAGGGTAAAGCAAATTACAGGCGAAGATATTACCTTTATCGAAGGTGATATTCGTGACCCGGAAATCCTCGATCAAGTCTTTAAGAAATATGATATTTATGCGGTAATCCACTTTGCCGGTCTTAAAGCGGTAGGTGAGTCGGTTGAAAAGCCGTTTATGTATTACGATAACAATATTGGGGGAAGTATCTGCCTGTTTAATGCAATGAACCGGAATAATGTCAAACGCATTATTTTCAGTTCATCAGCAACCGTTTATGGTGATCCGGAAACAGTTCCAATTAAAGAAGATTTTCCCGTCAGTGCGACAAACCCTTATGGTCGCTCAAAACTGCATATTGAAGAAATTTTAGGTGATATTTATGTCTCTGACAATCAGTGGAAAATCGCCTTATTGCGTTATTTTAACCCCGTAGGTGCTCACAAAAGCGGACTTATTGGAGAAGACCCCAATGACATACCGAATAACCTGATGCCCTATATTTCAGGCGTAGCGGTTGGGCGCTATGAAAAATTATCCGTATTTGGTGGCGACTACCCCACCCCGGACGGCACAGGTGTACGCGACTATATTCATGTGGTGGATCTTGCCAAAGGGCATGTAAAAGCCTTGCAAGCCTTTGAAAATAGCGAAGTTGAAAATCTCTTCAAGGTTAATCTGGGTACCGGAAAGGGTTACTCTGTTCTGGAAATGGTCAAGGCTTTTTCCGAAGCCTCCGGCAAGAATGTAGCCTATGAAATAGTCGAGCGTCGTCCTGGCGATATAGCCTGTTGTTATGCCGATCCTGCACTGGCAAAAGAAATGCTGGGCTGGAGCGCTGAATATGGCATTCAGGAAATGTGTGATGACACCTGGCGCTGGCAAAGTCAAAACCCGCAGGGCTACCAATAAAAATAACTGAATCTGTCCCTGCCAAAAATAAAAATAAACGAGAATAGAACATGAAAATATTTACTAGCATTGCTTTAACGCTACTCGCCTCTTTACTGACAGCCTGTACAGCTCAACAGACCCGCCCGCCAACTCCGGCAGAAACCGCTTTTGCGGCACGCACAGTGCAGGAGCTAAACAACACTCCAGGCACGCAGACGAGTCATGCAAATACACAAAGCAGAAGTTACCCTGTGGTCACCAATTCAGATCTGATCGCACCCCAGGACACCCTGGATGTCAATGTTTTTAAAGTGCCGGATCTTTCTGCCAAAAGCTTGAAAGTCGAATCAACAGGCAAAATATCACTGCCGTTAATTGGCTCTGTTCAGGTAAGCGGGCTAACAATTAGCCAGGCAGAACAAAAAATCAGGCAGCGCTTAAAAGAATATATGCAAGACCCCAAGGTTAGTATTACACGCACGGATAAAGCCATTGGCAAACGTGTCACCGTAGAAGGTGAAGTAAAAACACCCGGTGTCTTTCCGATCAAGGGAAATCTGAGCTTTTTACAGGCAATCGCCATGGCTCAAGGGTTATCTCCACTGGCTGATGCCAGGAATATCCTTTTTTATCGTGACGGCAAACAATATCAAATCAACCTTGGTCTGGTGAGAACCGGGCAAATTCCTGATCCGGTATTACGCGGCGACGACCGTATTGTCGTATTAAAAGACCCCGCCAAGGTCAGGGAAAAGAAAGTAATGGATTATTTGCCTGTGATAACCGCACCTTTATCGGTACTTCCCGGAATATAAACAGCAGTGCAGCATTTGGGTTTCATAACTTATTGTGCCACTATTTTGTCGGGTTACGCCGAGGCTAACCCGACAAGACCGTGGCACTTGCTGGATTGCGCTACACCAGGCAAATAGTTTACTCCGACTCCAATTATCTGATCAGTAGCGCAGAGAGACGCAGAGTTTATCGCAGAGAACCACGGAGTTATTTTTATAATCTTTGCGGTTCTCTGCGGATATCTCTGTGTTCCTCTGCGTAACGATAGATTTGAACTCCGAAACTTGAATTATAAAAATATATAAAAAAAGGGGGGATGGGTGGCAGAAGACAGAGGGACTCCTGGCATTACTTTTTTTCCAGAATCTCTGTTCTGCCTGTTGCCAGGGCATAGATTTCCTGCAAATCATCTTCGTTTATGTCCACAATAGAATCAATCTGGCTTAAGGCATATACAAAATCTTCGTGTTTTATGGGTGGATAAGCGTGTTTATGTAATGATTCAGGTTCTTCTTTTCTGGGCTTTTTTAAGGCGGCTGGATAATGTCTCCAGGAAAATAGCGCATTGAATAAAACAGCCACAACCAAGATTGTTACGGTATTAATTAAAACAGGTGTAATCACATAAAGATAACCCAGCTCATGAATCGCAGAACTGCCGATAACAGCAGCCAGAGCCGTGGCACCTCCGGGTGGATGAATACATTTGGCGTAATACATCGCACCAATGGCAAAACCAACACTGGCAGCAGCAGCTAAATGTATATCAGGGATAAACTGGTAGCAGGCAACCCCAATGACAGCCGAGATCAGGTGTCCGCCAAACACATTCCAAGGTTGCGAGAAGGGTACATTGGGTGCTGCAAACAATAAAACTGCCGAGGCACCCATTGAAGGAATAATATAAATTGCTTCAGCAACACCAAAAAATAGTTTGGTGACCAGAAAAATCGCATAGATGCCGACACACCCTCCCAGCAGAGAGACAAGTTTTTCAGCATGTGTGCTTTTTTGTTGGGTAACGCCTAGCAGCTGTAATATTTTTTGCATGGTTTTTATTTGCCTCGCTTATCTCTTATTATGAGATTCTCTTTATTGAGTGGATGATGGAGAGTAATCACTATTATGATTTACTGCAAACAGATATTCCATTTTTTGTATCAGATGATATACTCCCACGCTCAAATTATGGCACTGTGGTGAAATTGGTATACACGACGGATTCAAAATCCGTTGCCTTCGGGCGTGGCGGTTCGACTCCGCCCAGTGCTACCACCTTTTACTGTACTACTTGTGCATTCGTTGTGCATTCAGACACTTTTCTTTATTCTTCAATTCTGAAAGGCATCTCTCCGTCAAATCCAATATGAAACAGCTTAGTGATTATTATTACGATTTACCTGCTGAGCTGATTGCTCAGGAAGCACTGAAAGAACGCACAGCCAGCCGCCTCCTGTATCTGGATGCGAAACATAATCCCGCACTGATCCACGATAAACACTTTCCGGACATAGTGGATTTAATCCATAAAGAGGATTTGCTGGTTTTTAACAATACGCGCGTGATACCCGCGCGTCTGCACGGTAACAAAGCCAGCGGCGGTAAAGTTGAGGTAATGCTTGAGCGGGTGCTGGATGATCAGCAAATCGTGGCGCATATTCGCAGTAACAAATCCCCCAGAGCGGGTACACAACTCATACTTGAAGGCAAGCTCAAGGCAGAAGTGACCGGACGTCAGGGCAGGCTTTTTGAATTACGCTTTCAACACCAGCGCCCCATCCTTGAACTGCTGGAAGAATACGGGCATGTTCCACTGCCTCCCTATATTGAACGTGAGGATAGCGAAGATGACCGGCAACGCTATCAAACCGTATTTGCCAGAGAGCCAGGTGCAGTTGCAGCACCTACGGCTGGCTTGCACTTTAGCAATCAGCTTTTAGAGCAACTCAAACACAAAGGCGTTGCAATGACTCAAGTCACATTGCACGTCGGTGCCGGAACATTTTTACCAGTGAATGTTGAAAACCTGCAAGACCACATTATGCACGCCGAATGGCTTGAAGTGACACAGCAGGTTTGCGACGCGGTGAGCGCTTGCAAGGCTCGTGGCGGAAAAGTGATAGCAGTCGGCACAACCAGTGTCCGCAGCCTCGAGACAGCCGCAAAAGAAACAGGCAGCTTGCAAAGCTTTAGCGGAGATACGCGCCTGTTTATTACACCTGGTTATAGATTTAATGTGGTGGACGCCATGATTACAAACTTTCATCTGCCCGAGTCTACCCTGCTAATGCTGGTATCCGCTTTCTCAGGCTATGAAAATATCAGGGCAGCCTATGCTCATGCAATCAGGGAAAAATATCGTTTTTTCAGTTACGGTGATGCAATGTTTTTAAACCGGAACCAGGAAGCATAAGCATGATTTTTCATTTTTTATGCGTAATCAAAACTAAACTATGCATAACGGAAAAATAACCGGAAAATAAAAAAGCAGTTTTATGACTAAAACTGCTTCGAGTAGATGGTGCCGATGGCCGGAGTCGAACCGGCACTGCTTGCGCAACACGCCCCTCAAGCGTGCGTGTCTACCAATTTCACCACATCGGCAAATTTATTTTTACTTCGGTATATCACCTGGAGCGCCTGGGCTTGATGGCGCTGTGTTTTTTGCAGGTGCTGCTGGTGCAGAGGCAGACCCACCTGGAATATCGGCAGGTGCTTTAGCTGGTTCTGGCGTAGCAGGTTTTTCTGTGACAACTGTTGGTACAATTGATGCTTCATCCGTAATATTGTCAGGATGAGCAACAAGCCACGCTAAAAACAGTGAATTAGCAAAAAAGATACTAGCCAGGATCGTTGTCAATTTTGTCAGGAAGTTTCCTGACCCACGTGAACCAAAAACGGTACCTGATGCTCCACCACCAAAGGCAGCCCCTGCATCAGCCCCTTTTCCGTGTTGAATCAGAACCAGACCAATGATCCCGATTGCAACCATGATTTGAAGAATTAACAGTAAATTGTATAACATGAAAAATCCTGCCTCGCGGCTATTTATTAGTATAAGCAGTATTAGCTTTAAGCAGCCTTGCAGATCGCCAAAAAGTCTTCTGCTTTCAGGGATGCACCACCAATGAGACCGCCATCAATGTCAGGCATTGCAAATAACTCATTCGCATTAGCGCCATTAACGCTGCCACCGTAAAGAATTTGCACTTTATCCGCAACGTCTGCATTTAGTTTGGCGATTTTACCACGAATAAAGGCATGCACATCTTGTGCCTGTTGTGGCGAAGCTGTTTTACCTGTTCCGATTGCCCATACCGGTTCATAGGCAATAACCGCATCAGCAAGTGCCTCAACGCCCTCGAGGTCGATAATCGCATCAAGCTGGCGAGAAACAACGTCTTCTGTGATGCCTTCTTCACGCTCTTCAAGAAGCTCGCCAACACATAAAATGGGAGTTAAACCATGTTTTCTGGCAGCAGCAAACTTCTTTGCTGTGTCTTCGTCTTTTTCGCAAAATAGAGTGCGTCTTTCAGAGTGTCCAACAATGGCATACTGGCACTCGAAGTCCTTCAGCATGGATCCGGAAATCTCGCCAGTAAAAGCGCCCGAGTCATTTTCTGAAATGCTTTGCGAGCCATATCCTATAGCAGTTCCGGTTAAGATTTCCTGAACCAGAGGAATGTAAATATAGGGTGCACAAACGGCTACATCTGTTTTCGCTTCAGACATCCCTGCCAGGATACCATCGAGTAATTCCTGAATACTCTGTTTTGATCCATTAAGCTTCCAGTTACCTGCAACCAATATTCGACGCATAACAATCCCCTACTATTTTTTGAATCGCGGAAGATTAACCTCTGAACTACAAGAATGCAATTATTTTTTTGTTAATTTTTTTCGTTGAAAAACGAAATACAGGGATGACAGGCGTTTCCATGTTATTTCGGTAGCTTCAAAGAACAATAAGGGGATGATTGATGAGTTGCAGGGTTCACTCAATAAAAGGATTCAATAAACGAATACCACAAGATTCAAAATCTTTTGTATTGCGTGTCACCAGAGTTAAATCATGCACCGCCGCCGTTGCAGCAATTAATATATCAGCCCAGAAGGCTGTCCGAGAACTGGGATTGAAACGAAAATTTCAGAATTGTTATAAGGTGAGTTTATCAAGAGAGGCGAATAGCCACTCTATTTAACGAACTTGATAAGCTCAGATTATGATGATTGTGGGATTTGCAGTCAATTTCTAGTTCTCAGACAGGCTCCTAGCGTCGCTCAAAAAGGCGAAAGCCCTGATCCGCTGATATCTGCGTTGCTCGGCTTGTTAAAAGGGCTTGTCGCAAGATTCAGGCTCAGTCTTCTGTCTTCTGCTACCCATCCCCCCTGTTTTTCATATATTTTTGTAAAAAAAGTCTGTTTTTATAAATTCTGGAATTTTACCCCGTTATTATTGGAACTTTTATGTGTAAAAATTGGAATTAGATATTGTAAAAATTGGAATCTTATACTTTAATAGAGTTTATGATTAATCGACACATTAGCTCAAAGCTTGTTACTGCACTAAAAAGTTTCCGAATTATTCTGCTGAATGGTCCTCGTCAGGCAGGCAAAACCACACTTGTAAAAGCGCTATCCTCAAAATATGGCATGACTTACCTGACACTGGATGATCCTGAAAAACTCTCTTTAGCACGGCAAGACCCAAAAAACTTTCTACAGTTTTATGCAACAAAGCCATTGGTGATTGATGAAATTCAACTCGCTCCAGAGCTAATTCCATACATCAAAACACACGTCGATGAAAAAAATGAAAAAGGTCAATTTCTGCTCACAGGCTCTGCTGACTTTATGCGAATGCATGAAATTACCGAATCACTTGCAGGGAGAATGGTTCGCTATAAACTTTATCCCCTGTCACAAGCAGAAATTAACTCCAGCAAAAAAAATAGCATTGACCAGCTTTTCACGGAAGAAATAAGCACTTTAAAAAGCAATACAACGCTGGATGCTGTTTTTGACAGGATAATGGCAGGCGGTTATCCTGAAATTATCAATTACGAAAGATCACTCAGGGATGACTGGTTTGCCTCATATATCGAGTCCCGCATACAAAAAGACATACTGGAACTCAGGCATATATCACTTGCCAAACGACAATCTGTCAAACAGTTATTACAACTGTTAGCAACCTATGATGCACAGCTACTCAACTACAATACACTGGCAAAAAAATTACAAATTTCCAATAAAACCGTACTTGCCTACGTTGAATTGCTTGAGGCAATGTACATTATAAAAATCGTACCCTCATACCATGTAAACGCCTCATTGCGGGTTATCAAATCACCAAAAATCCACTTTATTGATACTGGTCTGGCAAGTTATTTACTGCATGTCGATAAAGAAAGCCTGTTTCTCCACAAAGACGGCAATTACGGCAGTTTAATCGAAAACTACGTTTATTCCGAGCTTCTAAAAGAAGCCAGCTACGCAGAAAACAGCGTAGACATATACCACTTTAGAGACCTGCGAAAAAAAGAAATTGATCTCGTACTGGAAAACCGTAATGGAAAAATTATAGGGGTTGAAGTAAAAGCCAAAGCCAGCATAAAACAAAGCGATCTGAAAGGCATGATAGAACTGGCAAGCCACTCAAAAGACCGCTTTGACAAGGGCATTTTATTTTACGGCGGCGATGAAATAATGCCGATTTCAGCAGGTGGATTTTTGTTTTATTGTGTGCCTTTGGGGTATTTGGGGTAACAAGACTATTTTCTGCCTTGTTCCAACAATAATACGACCAAACTATCAGAAAGCTCGCAGAGAACCACGGAGTTGTTTTTATAATCTCTGCGGAATACCTCTGTTCTCCTCTGCGTAACACAGACTACAAAAATATGTAAAAAAAGGGGGGGATGTGTATCAGAAGGCAGAGGACAGAAGACAGAGGATGTAGACTGCATACTACAACTCATATTCTCGGCTAGCCATGTTTGATAAGACTCCAGCTATCCTCTTGCTTGTCATGATAAATATGAATTTGTGAAAAGCTGGCACTGTCAACATTTAACCTGAAAAGGTTTTCTTCATGCATTCCCAGTACATGCATAAGTATCACGCGGATAACACCCGCATGTGTTACTAACAGTATTTTATCGCCCTTGTTTTTTTCTATGAGTGATTTTAAGGATTTTAGTACCCTGCCCTGAAACACATGAAAATCCTCTCCTCCAGGCGGAGTAATACGGGTAGGCGCCTGCCACCACGCTTTTAATTTATCACTCTCTTTTTTCATAATCTTGTCAGGCGATAATCCTTCCCAAAGACCAAAATCAATTTCCTGAAATGACTCATTAATATCAAGTGGAATATCATCTTCTTCTGCAATCAGCTCTGCAAATTCACGGCATCTTTGTAAAGGCGACGAAACGATCAAATCCCAGCCTTCCCTGTCTTTAAGCGCAGTCACCATTTGCTGCCAGCCCGAGTCGGTAAGCATGTCATCAGTGCTTCCACGATATACCGCATCACCCTCGACTGCCCCGTGACGTAATAAATCAATGCTTGTAATTAATGACATGTATGCTTCCAGCTAAGAAAAGTATTTTTGATTGTTTCTGCCTGAATCCACCAGGATTAATACTTGCAGACACAGCAGAATAATTAGTTTGGTTATTCGTAGGTAATGTCTACAATTTCATATTCACGCACACCAGCAGGAGCATTAACCGTGGCAACGTCTCCTTCTTCCTTGCCTATCAAGGCTCGCGCAATGGGAGAAGATACCGCAATCTTGTTTTGTTTTATGTCTGCCTCTACATCACCCACTATTTGATAGGTAACGGTCTCTTCTGTTTCCAGGTCTTCCAGTTCGACGGTTGCACCGAAAACAACCCGACCTTCAACATCCAGCGCTTCTACATCAATAATTTGAGCCGTAGATAAAACCGACTCAAGCTGTTGTATACGACCCTCGGTAAAACTTTGTTGTTCCCTTGCGGCGTGATATTCTGCATTTTCTTTCAAGTCACCGTGTTCCCTTGCGGTTGCTATTGCTTCAACAATTTGCGGTCGAGTGACTGTTTTTAACTCGTTAAGCTCTGCTTTTAAAAGCTCTGCGCCTTTTTTTGTAATGGGTACTCTATTCATTTTCTTATCCTTGATAACACCTTAAGAGCCTGCCCGGGAACAGCGAGTCGCCCTCACTCATATTCCCTGACAGACTCTAGTACTCCAGCAATATTTGGAGTACTAGCAGCGGTTAGTTTTTTTAATGCAAGTCCTGAAGTTTATAGACCTGCTCTTCTTCGGAGTGCATCATCGCCTGGCACAAAGCCCAGGCACCTGTAATCGTTG
>JALVDQ010000489.1 GCA_027008885.1 Thiotrichaceae bacterium
GTCAATTTTGAGTTCTCGGACAGTGCTCCCAGTAGCCCGTATGAAGCCTTGCGGAATACAGGGATGATGATGCTACCGGGCAATTCCACGTTTCGTTCCTCAACGCAGACTACATACTCTGTCCTCGTCCTCTGTCTTCTGTCCTCAGATACCCATCCCCCCTTTTTTTTACATATTTTTGCGTAGTATGAAGCTCCGCGGAATACGGGGATATGTGATTGATCTGGTTTTTTATTTGGGTTTTGGCAAAGCAATCACTTATACTCGTGCATCGAAATTAAAAGACTGATTCATCTGGGAGCCAGTCATTATGCTGAACGAACGAAATGGTGTCGCGGAGCAGACAATAGCAAACGAGCTATTTAGCCTATAAAAACTATGAAAACATTTACCACAATCTTTATGCTGCTGGTCGTTATTGCGGGTTTTATTCTGGCGGTAACTCCTTTCGTTGCTGAAAAATTTTTTCCTGTACCTGAAAATACACTCAGGGTAGCGAAACCGGAAGCAGCAAGCAGAGCGCTTAAGCAATGGTTTGGTTCGCCTGATGCTCTTTTCAGCGGTGTCCAGGCAATCAGTAAAAGCAGTATTGATAAAGAAAAGAATATCGAAAAACGTACTTCATGGTTTGCCTTTAGTGTAGGTCGCCGGGCAGTTGAAAAATACATTATTAAACACAAGTTACAACAAACAGAGCTAAGTGATAAACTGCTAAAAGAGATTTTCTACACTGAAAACCGCCCGGCAAGCTGGTGGCAGCCCGAAGCACTGTCTCAAAAAACATTCTTTTCAGGGGAAGATCAGGGTAGAAAAGTCGCACTGATTTATAATCCAGATTCAAAGCGTGGCGTATTAGTCACGCATAACTAACAACTTGCACAAATAACCCGTAAATTTAATTATGTCTACATCCGCATCCAAAAAAGTCATTTTTGCCGCACTCGCGGGCAATACACTCATTGCCATAACCAAGTTCATTGCCTCTTTTGTCACGGGCAGTTCCGCAATGCTTTCCGAAGGTATCCATTCTATTGTTGATACTGGCAATCAGGGCTTATTGCTTTATGGCATGAAGCAGGCAAATAAACCCGCCAGCGAGGAATTTCCTTTCGGTCACGGCAAGGAGATTTATTTCTGGAGTTTTGTGGTCGCCATCATGGTCTTTGCGCTGGGTGCAGGTGTTTCATTGTATGGTGGTATCAAGCATATCATTCATCCTGTGGAAATCGAAAACCCGCTGGTGAACTATATTGTTTTGGGTTTGGCAATTCTTTTTGAAGGTGCTTCTTTTATTTTTGCGCTCAAGGAATTTAAACAGGTCAAAGGTCAATTGACTTATATGGAAGCGCTCAAACAGGGTAAGGACCCTTCCATATTTGTTGTCCTGTTTGAAGATGGTGCAGCGCTTCTGGGCTTGCTCATCGCTTTGATTGGTATTGCTCTGGTTCAGCTTACAGAGATTGAAGTATTCGATGGAATTGCCTCGGTAATAATTGGTGTAATACTGGCTATTACGGCGACCTTGCTGGCAAGGGAAACCAAAGGTCTGCTCATCGGTGAAAGTGCTGATCCGGTGATTGTCAAGGCAATTCAAAATATGGTTGACCAGATTGACCCGATTGAGCGTACCAATGAAGTGCTAACGATGCACATGGGACCCGATTATATTCTGGTTAATGTGAGTGCTGATTTTGCGCCAGACGCAACTTCAGATGAAGTAGAGGCGTCTATTGCGGAACTCGACAAGCGTATCAAAAAACGTTTTCCCAAAGTAAAACGGATATTTGTTGAGGCGGAATCTCGTGAGCACTTCCTGGTCACTCATGCAGAAGAAATGAAACTTTAATGGTGCAAAAATGATTGGCGAAAATACTTGAGAAAAGCACATACATTCGTTAGAATCCCCGCTCTTTGATTTTTGATAATGATTTTTAGAGGATCTTCCCATGAAGGCTGGTATACACCCAGAATATAATGATGTCGTTTTTCAGGATCTTGCCAGTGATTTTAAAATCCTGACGCGCTCTACACTTTCTTCAAATGAAACCATTAAATGGGAAGATGGTAATGAGTATCCGTTGATTAAAGTGGATATTTCAAGTGCATCTCACCCATTTTACACCGGCAAGCAGAGCACCAGAGCAAACGCTGGCGCGATTGACAAATTCAATAGCCGTTACGGTAGAAAGTAACAGTTTTTTTGTCTGCTATCTTGTAAGCACTGAGCGTATGCAGCAAAACGCACAGACTGTTTATGAAAAACAAACAAAAAAGGCATCCACTTTGGATGCCTTTTTTGTTGCTGTTTTTTTATTGTTATTTTGTATAAATCCGGCACAGGCAAAAAACTGTTCGTCAAGCAAACTGGGTTCCCCGGAAAAGGCACAGGTCAAATGGGTTTATGATGGCGATACACTGTTATTGAAAGATAAACGCAAAATCCGGGTTATTGGCATTGATACGCCAGAGGTGAAACATCATAAACAAAAGTCGCAAGCCTATGCTGCAAAAGCCAGAGAAGCATTGAGAGAATTACTTAAACGCTTTAATTATCATATTATTCTGCGTTATGGCGCAGAAAAGCGGGACAGGTATTCAAGGGATCTCGCCCATGTTTATCTTCCGGATGGCACAAATATTGCGAACTGGTTACTGCAACGGGGCTATGCCAAAAGCATGCCTATCCCGCCCAATATTGCACTTGCCAGATGTTACAAGATTGCAGAACAAAAGGCACAACAGCAACATCTTAGAATTTGGCGCTACCAGGAAAACCAGATAAAAACAGCAACAACACTATCGCCACGTTATACTGGATATATTCGTCTTGAAGCCAGGGTAAAACAGCTTAAGCATTATAAAAAATCACTCATTATTATGCTTGATAGCAACTCCAGAAGAACGCTTCGCATAAAAATAAAAAAGAAAAATTTAAACTATTTCAAGACATTAAATCTGAACAAATTAAGAAATAAAACTATTATTGTGACAGGTATTCTAAAAAGTCATTATGGGAAACGCACGATTTATGTAAACTATCCCACCCAGCTACAAATTCTTCAAAAAAAGGGTAGCCATAGTAAAAGTAGCAAAGCACCTGTTAAAAACAATGCAATGATTAAATGGAGTTTAAAAAAATGATTCTTAAGAAAATACTGGCCTTTATATCTGTTATCAGTATGGCTGTCGTGATTAACGCCTGTTCAACCAATCCGGTCACGGGTAAAAAAGATTTTTCACTGATCTCGAAAGATCAGGAACTGGCTATGGGCGCTCAAGCCCACAAGAGTGTATTAAAGCAGTTCAAGCGCCTGAATAATCCACGCTTGCAGGCTTATGTCAATAATATAGGGCAACTGCTGGCAAGCAAAAGTCACCGTAACAATATTCGTTACACCTTCACCGTACTTGAAGATCCCAGCGTCAATGCCTTCGCCCTGCCAGGCGGATACGTTTATGTGACTACCGGCTTGCTGGCTTATCTAAATTCAGAAGGAGAACTGGCAGGTGTACTGGGGCATGAAATAGGACACATAACCGCAAGACATGGGGTGCAACAGCAAAGTGCAGGTCTGGCAAGTGCGATTTTGCTCGAGATTCTTTCCAAAAAGGCAGGCAAGAGTACGGCTAAATCGTTAGGACAACTCAGTACCGCACTGATTCGTGGCTATGGTCGTGAGCATGAGCTTCAGGCAGACAAGCTGGGAGCAGAATATCTCGCCCGAGCCGGTTATTCACCCAAAAATATGTATGATGTCATCAGTGTGCTCAAGGCACAGGAAGAATTTAGCAAGTACCAGGCACGCCGTGAAGGTCGTCAGCCACCTTCCTATCATGGTGTATTCTCTACTCATCCCAGCAATGACCAGCGCCTGCAAACCGTCATCAATGCAGCCAAACATATTAGAACAGCTGGCACACGCAGCCCTAACCATGACGGTTATTTGCGTCAAATTAACGGGCTTAAATACAGAATCGACAAGAACCGCACTGGTCATATTGCAATTGGTCGTGTATCTACGCCAGGTTTGACCTATGCTCAGTTAGCACGACGCAGTGTTGTCGATGCGCAGAGATTACGTCTTCTCAACGGGCAGTTTCCAAACGGCGAGCCTGTCCCGGGAAGACTGGTAAAAATAGTTGAGTAGCAGTATCCATAAAAAACTAACAGAGAAGATTATAAGCATGTCAAAGGACACATTAAAAGAAGAAGCACTGGCATACCACCAGAATCCCATCCCCGGTAAAATTGCCATTGAAATTACCAAATCAACAGAGACTCAAAAAGACCTTTCACTGGCATACACACCAGGCGTCGCTGCGCCTGTGCTGGAAATTGAAAAAGACCCTGAAAATGCCTACAAATACACCTCAAAAGGCAATCTGGTCGCGGTAATCACAGATGGCACCGCGGTATTGGGGCTGGGCAATGTCGGATCGCTGGCAGGCAAGCCGGTAATGGAAGGCAAAGGTGTGCTGTTCAAGCGTTTTGCCAATGTTGATGTGTTTGATATTGAAGTCAATGCTGATTCACCCGAAGATTTTATCAAAACGGTTGAAAATATTGCGCCAACCTTTGGCGGTATTAATCTCGAAGATATTGCTGCACCGCACTGTTTTGAAATAGAACGCATTTTGGAAGAAAAGCTGGATATTCCGGTGTTTCACGATGATCAGCATGGCACGGCGATTATTATCGCTGCCGGTCTGCTGAATGCGCTGGAACTAAGGGGCAAAAAACTCGAAGATGCCAATATTGTCTGCCTGGGTGCGGGTGCCGCAGGCATAGCCTCCATGCAGGTACTAACTTCACTGGGAGCCAGCAAGCAAAACCTGTTTATGCTGGATCGTGGCGGAGTCATCCATAGCGGACGTGATGATCTGAACAAATACAAGCAGGAATGGGCAGTGGATACTGATCGCCGTACCCTGCTGGATGCCTGTACCGGTGCCGATGTCTTTATCGGGCTGTCCGGTCCAAACCTGCTGAGCGTCGAAGCACTAAAGGCAATGGCTGACAACCCCATTATTTTTGCCCTGTCCAACCCTGATCCTGAAATTGATCCTGAACTGGCACGCAAAACCCGTCCTGACATCATTATGGCAACAGGTCGCAGCGATTACCCTAATCAGGTCAACAATGTACTGGGCTTCCCCTTTATCTTCCGTGGCGCACTGGATGTACGCGCAACCCATATCAATACCGAAATGAAAATGGCAGCAGTAAAAGCACTGGCAGCGCTTGCCAAAGAGCCAGTACCCGATGAGGTACTAAAAGCCTACGGCAAGGATTCAATGGAATTTGGTCCTGAATACATTATCCCGACACCACTTGACCCACGTTTGCCGGAAAGAGTCCCCGCAGCCATTTCTCAGGCAGCGATAGATTCCGGGGTGGCACGGATTAAATCCTGAAATATATAAAAAATGGGGGGGATGGGTGGCAGAAGACAGAAGACAGAAGACAGAAGACAGAAGACAGAAGACAGAAGACAGAAGACGTTGCAAGCTCGGTGAAGTTTGCGCAAGCAACCAGTTTTGAGTTTCGATGGTCGGTTTCGCAAGACTACACCGAGCCTGCCTCACTGTTTAAATACAAGAAAAAGGATTTTATGATTGATTAACAGGATATATCACATTCTTGGCATCTTGCTGGTAATACTTTCCCTTCTTGCTTTTGCCCTGACGCTGGTTGATGGTGTTGCCATTATTTTTTCCCTGATACTTTTAGTGATTTCAATTTTTATGGTATTAACGGGAATATTAAGGTATACCGTGATAGTTTTACTGATAACCATTTTAAATATTTTGGTATTAATGTTTGTCTTGCCCAATTTATATGAGAACAAAAGCCAAAGTCAGGAAAACCAATTGCCAGCCTATTTGCCTTTACCACCACCTGTAGCAAAGCCTGTTACCAAAGACACAGAGCGAAAAAAATAGTAAAAAAAGGGGGGGATGGGTGTCTGAGGACAGAGGACAGAGGACTGAGGACAGAAAACAGAGCTTTTCTCGTTCCCTCGTTCCACGTGGGAATGCAGCCCGGACGCTCCAGCGTCCCGTCCATAACGCTGGAATGTAGCCTGCGTTGAGAATACGAAACGCGGGATGACTCATTGTTAGGCAGCGCTACTGTGTTTCGTTCCTCAGCACAGACTGCACGAAAAATATATAAAAATCAGGGGGGATGGGTATCTGAGGACTGAGGACTGAGGACAGAAAACAGAGCTTTTCTCGTTCCCCCGTTCCACGTGGGAATGCAGCCTGGACGCTCCAGCGTCCCGTTTGTAACGCTGGAAGTAGTGCGTGAGTATGCAAAACGCGGGATAGCTCATTGTTAGGCAGCGCTACTGTGTTTCGTTCCTCAGCACAGACTGCACGAAAAATATATAAAAATCAGGGGGGATGGGTATCTGAGGACTGAGGACTGAGG
>JALVDQ010000490.1 GCA_027008885.1 Thiotrichaceae bacterium
AATCTTATTTATAGCGAACAAAAAACAAACTTTCAAGTTTTTTCTGTTAAAATGCCTTTTATCATTTTCTATAGAAAAAAACGATAAGCGTAGAAATGCTTGTTTTTTACATTATGAGCTTATTTAAAAGTTGTTGTAATTGTTTGAAAATAAACAAACAATTTGATTTTCTCCTCATATAAGAAAATTATCTCAAGTGCTAATTAATGAAAAAAAGAAGATATTGATCAAACTTTTATCATAAGACACTTAACAAACAGGCTGTTCTGTAATACTATCTTTACCACGGGTGTCCTCTGGGATATTCGGGAAGTAGATGGGTTAGTCCCTTGAGCCTAATTACATACCTCGGGAGTTCAAAGGGGTTCTGTGTGCATGACCGCTACGGTGGTAAGCCTGATGAATTTTCTTAGAACACCCACTTGAACCTAACGGTTCAAGGTCGATGTTTACTTCTCGATATTCTGGTAGACACCTATTTTTTTGCCTGCATTTGCCTGCGCAATAATTGACAGACTCCTAAAACTCGCAACTCCGGGGAATTTTCTCCACATTTGTTTTTATATCAATTTCCCTGACCCACTCCATAACCGGTGCAGTTGTACCGACTGGCTCATCATAGTCAATCCAGAAAACTTCCTTTTGTTTTTTGCGTGCCGTATATTTTGCATCGTATCCCAGAAACCTGATGTATTCCGCATGACGTCTGGCTTTATTCAAATCATCAAAAGAGCCTAGTGCAATGGCATTTTTATAGGGTCCTGAATTGATAATAAAATAGTTTTTGATTTCCTGCTTCTGCAGATTTTTTACAACTTGTTCAGCTTCCTTTCTTGATGGTAGCGATTTTAAATACACCAGAAAATTTAATGTTTGCATCGTTTTCTGCTTTTTTATCGCGGTTGCCAATCCATAATCATTGATTCGTCGCGAAATATAGCGTGCTGCTTTTAGCGTGCTAAACGGACCAAAGGTATAGCAATTGCTTAATGACGCCTGGTTTGCTGAATTTGTTTGCATTGGAAGCAGGCTAATACCAGGAATGCCTTCTTCGGTACTGGGGGGTGGTGTATAGGTATAGCGGGTAACCTGAGACCAGACAAAATAAAAAACATTGAGGCTAAGCAAAAGAATAATCAGGTTTTTTAATATTCTGCTACTTTTAGTTGGCATAATGGTAATTACCCGGCGTAATCCGTAACCGCCCAGATTGCTCTGAGTCGTTACGCATAATGAATCTCTGAAATTATTTGTAATCCTTGCATAAGCAGATTCTTTTCTAATTGATATTCGCCGTCAAGATAAGGCAAAAGAAATTCAGCCGCTCCACCACAAATAAATTTGTTGATGCTGTTTACAGCAAAATTATCGCTAGCCTTGATCTGTTTTTCCATTTTTAAACAAATATGCTCAATGGCACCCGCCAGTCCATAGATGCTTGCATTTGCAATGGCATCTGCGGTGTTGCTAGAAAACACTGAGGCTTGCCTTTTCATTTGATTTTCCGGTTCTGCCCATGCCTGTAACTGCTGTGTATTTTGTAACAAGCTGCGACTACACAAATCCACGCCGGGTAATATTAATCCACCCAGATGGTTTCCCTGTGGATCAACCGCATCAATGGTGGTTGCTGTCCCCGAATCAATAATAATACAGGCTTTTCTATCAGTCTGTCGCTTATTATTTAAATGGTAAGCGGCTATCATGGCGAGCAGACGGTCAGCCCCCAGTTTATGCGGTTCAGTATAAGCATTTGTAATCCCTGCGAGAAACTTTTGTGACTTGACTTGCAGAAATTTTAAAGAGTATTTTTTGGCAAGATGAGAAGCTGCCTGCTTAAATTTATCGCCCAAAACTGAAACCATCACTACGGCATCGCAACTATCCTGATTTTTCCTGATCAGATTTTCAAACACCTGAACAGGCTCTTGCCTGCGATAAAATTCTCTTTGTTGCACGGAGAGGCTATGATTTTGCAAAAAAGCCCATTTAATACTGCTGTTTCCCGCGTCTACTAGAAGTATTCTGCTCACTGGATTCAATCTGCTATACCTACACTGCCTGCCCGATATTCTTTAGCCTGATTTCAGCAGAAGAGAAATAAATCTGTTTGGCGCTCATGCTCTCAATTATTCCCAGCCTTCCCTGTGAATCAATGCCGCTTACCTTACCTGCTAGTTCCTGCCCCTGATGTGTCAGGCTAACATGCTCACCATATAACATATCCCAGCATTTCCATTTCTCCATAAAAGCTTCAGGATTCAAGCTGTTAAAGCTGTTTAGATGTTGCTTCAGCTTATTGATCAAACACACAATCAGATCATCTCTGACAATGATTTTTCCCGGCATTGCTTCATCAAGACTGACAATTTCCTGGTCGATAAGCTGTCGATCTTCTTTCGACATTTTCAGATTAAGCCCGATACCGATAACAACCCTGGCAGACTGGTTTAGTGTTTCAATCAGTACGCCACCCAGCTTTTTCTGTTGCCAGAAAATATCGTTTGGCCATTTGATAGCATGATTTTCAAGCCCCACTTCTTGCAGGGTTTCAGCAATCGCTATTGCCACAACTAAACCCAGTAATGACCAGTTTTCAGTGACCTTGCCAAAACACCAGCAGAGTGAGAAATAAAGATTGCCCGTATCAGGCGAAACCCAGTTATTGCCCCTTCTGCCACGACCAGCGGTTTGCCTGTCGCTGATACAGACATCACCGCATTCGCCATGGGCGAGCAAATAACTATTGGTTGAATCAATAGAATCAAAGTGGCTGATATTGGTATTGCCTGTCTGTTGTTTGATGCGATCTAAATCCATGGTAGTTACTAATTTTGTAACAGCGGGGGTAAATATTTCCTGCGGATAAACCTGGAGGCTATTATAGCACCCACAAGCGCAATACCCGCCGAACCCAGAAAGGTCCAGGTTGAACCAAATGCTTCCCAGGCATTTCCGCTAAACCAGCTACCCAGCGCTCCTCCCAGACCAAAACTTAAACCGGAATAAAGCGCCTGCCCGCGCCCCTGCAATTGCCCCGGAAACAGTAAATGAGTCAGGCTAATCGCACTCAGGTGGTACAGACCAAAGCTGGCAGCATGTAATATCTGGGCAAATACAAGGGCAGCAAAAATATCCACCCAAAGAGCCAAAATAATCCAGCGTAATGCGGTGATAAGCAAGGCAATAACATATAAATTAAAAATGCCAAAACGGTGCAACAGCCTGTGCGCAAAAAGAAACAGCACAACCTCGGCAAGCACGCCCAGCGCCCACATATAACCAATCACATTTGCCGAATAATGATGCTCATCAAGATAGATGCTGATAAATGTATAATAAGCACCATGACTCATAGTTTGCAAGGCACAGCTTAACAGCAGGACAATCACAATAGGATATTTTAGAACCTGTGTTATTTTCAGGGCTGAATCAACAACTATTTTGCCTGTTTTATGTTTATCCTGAATCAATAAACTGACCAGACCATTGGCGATCAGCAACGTAATTAATACAACGGGTAAAATTTTTATGCCGAGATGATCAATAACAAGCGGCAAGCTTGCAACCATCAGGATAAAACCAACCGATCCCCAAAGCCGGATATGACTGTAACGGTGAGTATCATCACCCAGATGATCCAGGGTCAGGGCTTCAAACAAGGGCAAACTGGAATTCCAGAAAAAACCAAAAATCCCCATAATCAGAACCAGCCCCCAGTAACTTGAGTTAAAAAAGACCGCGCAAAAAGCCAGAACTGAAAGCAGGGTTGATGCCTGAATGATCACCAAACGTCTTTGAAAATGATCCGCTAACCAGCCCAGCAAATAGGGTGCTACAAGTTTGCTCAGCAAGACAATTGCCATCAACTCACCGATTTCAACCGAACTGAAACCAAGTGATTTTAAATAAGGCGGCCAATAGGGAACAAAAGCACCAAGTGCAGCAAAAAAGAAAAAATAATACGAAGACAAGCGTTGATAGATAAAAGCCTGTTTGTGTTTTTCTGATGCTTCAGATGCTAAAGGTGTCATATTAGTTGATTGTATCTAGTTGTTCTTGAGAACACTCTTAAGAAATTCAATGCAATCGCTAATCTTAACCTTTAAAAATTCATCTGTCTGTAAATCCTTATACTCATAAACACCTGCTGACAAACTACGAGCAGAAATAACCAGACGATGTCGAATACCGAGAAGCTCAATGACCTCAAACATATTTCTCGGACGTTGCCCACGGTCATCCACCAGCACCGAAAAACCCTGCTCCTGCAGTTGAGCATACAGCCTGTCAGTTGCTTCTTTAACTTCTACAAAAGTAGCAGGTTGCATTGGTGCCAAAGCAATCTGAAAGCCACCTGCCTGTTCAAGCTGGTGACGAAGTTCGAGAATATTGGTTTGAGAAAGATAAATACCCATCCCCCCTGTTTTTTACATATTTTTTGCGTAGTCTGTATTAAATGAAACACAGCTGCGTAGGGTTGGTGTAGCCATGCGGAACCAACCGAATCTGGTTGGTTGCGTAAACTCCACCAACCCTACATATTACGTTGCTCTGTCTTCTGCCTTCTGTCCTCTGTCCTCTGTCTTCTGATACACCCATCCCCCCTGTTTTTTATATATTTTTACATTTTCACGTTTTCGCCTGGGCAGATTCAGAGAAATCACCCGTATTAATAAAATTTTGACATAAATGGGCGACTTCTTTTGAAAATAATAATCCAGTGTGAGATGTGTTTACTGTGATGTGAGCCGTCTGCTTCGGGTGTTGTGTTTCCTTGACAAGAACGCTTCCATCACTTTCGCCTGGCAAGCTTCCGGTAATCATTCCCAGCCCCTGGTTGCGTGTGCCGGCGATCATACCCCAGTCACGCCCACAGCTCCATTCGGGTATATTTTCACCTGATAGAGCGCCCGGCATACTTTGTGCGAGCAAGAGGGAAATAATTGGCCATTTGCGGATTTTCTGCGCTACCCAGCTACCATTTACAGGAGAACCAAGCATAACGACCCTGCCGGGTGGTATCTCAGCAAACTGCTCAAAAAGATGCATAATAATAAGTCCGCCGAGACTGTGACCGACAAGATGCAGGTTTGGCAGGTTTAGTTTGAGGATTTTATGATGCAATGCCCTGGCATTTTGCGCCGGAGTTTTAAGAACGGAGTGATAAAAAGCATAATGAACCTGAAAGCCTGCTTTTTTAAGTTGATGCCCCAGAAAACGCATTTCCAGCGGGTTCATCAGAACGCCGTGAATCAGTAACAGATGGGTCTGCACGAGTTACTCTTCTAAAGAATAGGGTAAATTCAGTAAAGTAATCTGTGCTTCCTGCGCAGCTGTGAGCGATAGTGGCTTGTCGGCTTCTGCAATTTTCAGTACAGCGAGTGCCTCGACTTTATTTTCAGGGTTAATAACGGCATTCAGTATTTTCCCTGCCTCCTTGTCGTTATCACTGGCTATGGCATCGTTGATTGCAGGCAGTTTATCTGTATCGACAAGCAGGTGATACATGCGACGCCTGGTTTTGCCAAGATAGTTGAGACGGGCAACAACTTCCTGCCCCGGATAGCAGCCTTTTTTAAAGCTGACACCGCCTATGGCAGTGTAATTGACCATTTGGGGTATCCATTTCTCCGAGCTGGCTTTTGCAATGACAGGAATACCGGCAAGGATATTATGGTAATCCCAGGCACATTGGGGGAAAATTCTGGCAGTTTGACTCAAAGCCTGCAAAAGTTGCTTGCCTTCAGCGGCTTCGGCATAAATCTCAAACCGCGGCATAGTTCCTGGTATAGCCCCCGGTGCAGAGCCATCAATACATAAAATACTAAATGACTGGTGGTTTATGCCCTGACCAGCTTGATTTGCCAAAGTGCTATCCAGCCCGCTCTGTGCTGCAACTGCATTTTGCAGAAGACTGACTGCATTTTCGCCGGAAAATCCAAAATAAACCAGTGAATCAGAAGCATCTTCAATGCTCACTTTGGACATCATGACATACATGCCCAGTTTTTTTATGACATGTTCAAGCAAATCTGCGGCAACACACAGGTAGAAATCATCTTTTCGCCTAAAGATGCGAAAAGTGGCAATAATGCGACCTTTTGGAGAACACCATGCGCTGATCTGATGGCTTGTTTCAGTGACTTCACGAATATCATTGGTGAGCTGGTTTTGCAGAAAGGTTTCTGCATCCTCACCTGAAACCCTGATTAATCCATAGCCAGACAGATCAGCAAGCATTGGCTCGTCAGCAGATGCCTTTTGAGAATGCAAAGAGTCATGCTGATTTTTTTCAAGATTGACTCCTTGCGCCTTGAGAAATTCCTCCCAGCCAGGATTCATTTATTTCTTCTCGGTTTTTTCTGCTGCCTTTTCTTTTTCCGCTGCTTTTTTATCAGCAGCAGGCTCTTCAGGAAGTGTGATT
>JALVDQ010000491.1 GCA_027008885.1 Thiotrichaceae bacterium
GTTACACTTCTCCAAGAGAGTCTTTGAATGGCTGTATTTGCGAAGTTATCGCAAATGCAGCAAATAATCCCTTTTGCGGGTCGGGTTACGCTTAGACCAGGAGCCTGTCCGAGAACTAGAAATTGACTGCAAATCCCACAATCATCCCAGTTCTCAGACAGACTCCTAGCCTGATCTGCCATCCATCTCAGGGATTCAGCTCATTATAGCGAAAGCACTCAAGTGTGTGATCATTAACCATCCCTGTTGCCTGCATAAAGGCATAACAGATGGTGCTGCCAATAAACTTGAATCCGCGTTTTTTCAGGTTCTTGCTCATGCGCTCTGATTCTGCTGTGCTGGAGGGAACGTCCTTTATGCTTTTCCATTCGTTTTGCAGCGTTTTGCCATCCGTGAATTGCCAGATGTACTTGTCAAAACTGCCAAATTCCTCCTGTATCTGGAGAATCTTGCGGGCATTAAGTATGCTGGAATTAATTTTTAAGCGGTTGCGAACAATGCCGGGATTATCAAGCAATTCAGATATTTTTGCGTCATCGTAGCGGGCAACTTTTTCAATATCAAAATGATCAAAAGCACTGCGATAAGCCTCGCGCTTATTTAAAATGGTCGCCCAGCTCAGCCCCGCCTGTGCGCCTTCCAGGGTCAAAAATTCAAATAGTTGCTGGTCATCGTGAACAGCCACGCCCCACTCCTTGTCATGGTAGTGGTAATAGAGTTCATTGCCTCCAGTGACCCATTCACAACGTATCCTGTTATCTTTCACTTATTCTTTGCCTTTAATTGCAAAATACAGGCTTTATTTTAGTATACTCGTAACGACTTAAGCGGAGATATTTAATGCCAGACTACCAAAAAGACCCTGATGCCATAGCCGCGCTCAATGCTGAGCAGTATCGCGTCACACAGCAAAACGCCACCGAAGCACCAGGGAGCGGAGACTATTTGCATCATAACGAGGCGGGTATCTATGTCGATATTGTCTCGGGTGAGCCGCTGTTTTCTTCGGCGGACAAATTTGATTCAGGCTGTGGTTGGCCAAGTTTTAGCAAACCACTGCAAGCAAAATTTGTCAGGGAACTCAAGGACACGAGCCACGCCATGATTCGCACCGAAGTTCGCTCAAAATATGCGGACAGCCATCTGGGGCATGTTTTTCCTGATGGACCACAACAGCTCGGCGGTCTGCGTTATTGTATCAACTCGGCATCCCTGCGCTTTATTCCTCTGCATGAAATGCGGGCTGAGGGCTATGCGGATTATATTGAGCAGGTAAAAACGGGAGAAAACAGATGAGCATTGAACGCGCCGTTCTGGCTGGTGGATGCTTCTGGGGAATGCAGGATTTAATCCGCAAAATGCCCGGGGTGGTGGCGACACGGGTGGGATACACTGGAGATGAAACACTTCCAAATGCGACTTATCGCAATCACGGAAATCATGCCGAAGCACTTGAAATAGAATTTGATAATGAGATGCTCAGCTACCGCAAACTGCTCA
>JALVDQ010000492.1 GCA_027008885.1 Thiotrichaceae bacterium
AATTCGCAGGCTGCCCGACATGCCAAGATGAATTATCGCCGTGCCTGTTTGCTGTTGCTGTTTGCTATTCAGGGCGCATTCAAGTAACAGGTATTTGCCACGACGTCGCACCGATACAATGCTTGCTCCTTCCATGGCATGAATCTCGTCGGGTACTTTCCAGCGCAAATTGGGCTGACGCACGATGACCTTTGTCACCGTATGTCCTTCAACATAAGGCTGTATGCCCCGCCGGGTGGTTTCAACTTCGGGTAGTTCCGGCATTATTCTTCTGTCGCGGGTTTTAGTTCTGGCAAAGGCTGAGGTCGAAAGCCTTCAACCCCCATTTGCATCAGCCCGGAAACCGTCTCGTCAACCAGATACATTTTGTCACCCTTGCGAATAAAACGCTTGCGGGCAACCGGGTTCAATTTGCCAAAAATGTATTTTACGCCATTAAAGCTGATGCTAAGACGCTCTTTATCCAGCCCGTAACGGGCAAGATCCTTGTCCTTAAGGTCATAACTGCTTTCTGCATTTTCAGACAACAAGGTAAAAAGCTGTTGCACCCTGCGCTTGTCAGCAATAAATTCTTCTGGTTTGACGACTTTCCAGATGCCTTTGCTGTTTTTCAGAATGACATCATCATTTTCCTCAAAATGAATCACAATCTCATTTGCATTATCACCAATCGCCTTATCATAAAGAGTGGCATAAGTCTTGCCCTGCTCCTGTTTGCGTGTTGCAATAAAAAAAACCAGCGCGATAACAATCAGCAACAGGATACTATTTTGAATCAGGCGTTTTGTGTTTTGTGTTGACATAATTGATATGATCTTTAGTTACTTATTTGGCTACTTTCTTTCTTCCTGTCGCCTGCCACGCTTGTGGAGCAACTTGTTATGCCTTTATTATTTTTCAAGCTGGATTATACTCCAGAGCTCAGCAGGTGTATAAGCGGATATTTGTTGTTCTTTATAATCTTTTGTATTACGGGTGACAATTAAATCTACATTGTCACAAACTCCCGAATAAAATTGAACTGCATCTTCGAAGTCTTTAAATTTTGAGTTTAAAGCTAATTGTAGAACTTGCTCATTTACATCACAGATTTGGAACATGCCAAGTAGCTTGGAAAGCTCATTCCTTGCAGTTTTTCTATTATGAGATTTAGTAATTAAATAGTCGATTGTTGTTATTGTAGTTGCACATAAATAGCCTTTAATTTCTTTTTCTTCCACTAGGCTTACCAGACCAGCAGATAGCTCCACAAACGGCTCTCTGTCCAGCAAAACATCAAGAATGATATTTGTATCAAATAATACCTTCACAGGTATTTATCCTCCAGGTGCTGTTTGTAGTCATCTATTCCGGATGAATCTGATTTAATTATACCTATTAATGAACTCGTAACAGGAGCAATTGGTTTTGTTTTATTGTTTTTCGTAAAGACCCTAAAATAGTCAGATACTACCTGTGATAAGGATTTCCCCTGTTCCCTGGCATGTTCTTTAGCCTGTTCGATCAGTTCACTTTCTAATCTTAATGTTAACTTTGTTTGCATGATAATACTTCCTTGACGTACTTTTTTTATAATTATAATGCGTCATTTGCATTTTTGGGACAAATTCTCCGCTTGTCGGGTTACGCTCAGGCTAACCCAACATGCCTGGCTACTTTTTCTTCCTGTCTTTTTTAACTGGCGCAGCGATGCCATAAGTCATTCGCATCAGCTCGCTACTTGTTGGTTCAAGCAGGGTAAATGACAGTTGCGGCAGTAATTTTCCCGCATCATCATAAATATAAACCTTGTTATCAATTTTGGTATAAACACAACTGCGCATTTCATGGCGATCAGACGGGCTCAGGTATTTATAATTGCATTGTCCATTGGGCTCAAAGGCAAATTCCATGCGGAAGCGGCTTGCCGGAAACTGCCGACTCCCCGCAGGACGGAAGATATTCGGTGTTTTTGCGCCATGCTGTTCTTCATAAGAATGCACCCAGTGCTGATAAAAGCTGGCATTATCCCTGGGCTTGCTACCCGTCACCTGACTGTCAAGACCCGCAATAGCACAACCCGATAAAAATACGGGCGATAAAAGTATAATCAGTTTTTTCATTGTTACCTCCTGGGAGTTTGTCCTCTGATAACCCATCCCCCCTGTTTTTCACATATTTTTGCATGGCTCGTATTGAGAAACAAAACACGGGAGTAATAGTTAACGCGCCACCCGTGTTTCTCATACTCAACGCAGACTACATGCTCCCTCTGTCTTCTGTCACCCATCCCCCCCTTTTTTTATATATTTTACTAATAAATTAGACCAGCTTTTAAAGCTGTCTGCATCCCTGATAATCATATTTGCTTTTAGACTGTTTTGCAGGATAAAGCGTTTACCCTTGATTTCTCCCATAACCATAATGGCTGTCGCATAGGCATCAGCGATCATGCAGGATTTGTGAACAACCGTAACCGAAGCCAGTTTGTGGGTGACTGGTCTGCCTGTTTGTGGATTGATGGTATGCGAAAAACGCACCCCGTCCTTGATGTAATAATTACGGTAATCGCCGGATGTGGCAACTCCTGTATCACTTATCCGGAGGATTCTGGATGCTGCGGCGCGAGCCTGCTGCGGTTGTTCGATGGCAATTTTCCAGGCTTCACCCCTGGCGTTTTTGCCTTTTGCCTTTATTTCTCCGCCTATTTCGACAAGGTGGTTCAGATAGCCTTGCTTCTCGAGGTAGGCACTCAGCTTGTCCACAGCAAAACCTTTGGCAATCGCAGACAGATCAATCTTTAAACCTGCACTGTCCTTTTTCAGGGCTGGAGGTTGAAGCCGGGCATGGAGTTTGTCATATCCTGTTTCCGCCAAAAGAGCTGTGATTTGTTTGTCAGATGGGAGCGTATATTGTGTTTTGGAGCCGAAGCCCCACAACTCCACAAACGGCAAGACGCTAATATCAAAGGCTCCCTGAGTGCGCTGGCTGAGCTGCTGCGCATTGTCTACCACGAAGGCAAAATCATGCGAGACTTTAAACCAGTCTGTTTTTTGGTATCGGTTAAACTGTGATATTTCAGAATCCTGTAGGTAAGTAGACATTTGCTGATTGATTGATTCGAGCAGCGTTTCAATACGTCTTTTGAGTTCTTTTGCATCGCTTACATTAACTGGCGTTGGCGCATCTTTAGTTACCACAGTGATGTGGTAGGTCGTCCCCATGGTATGACCGGATAACTGCAGTTTTTTTTCTGCTTTTGAGCACCCTGATAAAAGGCTCGGCAAAACAAGCCAAACAGCAATAAGCAAAAAATGAAAGCTTTTATACATCCTTATTGAGCAAAGACTGTGCGGAATAATTCAAATTAAAAGCTATGCTCAATGAGGATTTCCTGATTTCCACGCTTAACTTTTACCGATACGTCGGCTGCCTGTGAAAGTTCTGCAAGCACATGAGCGCCTTTATTGGCATTGTCAAGAGTAATACCGTTAACCTCAGTGATAATATCATTAGGGCGAAAACCTAATTGGCGGAACAGGTTTCGATCACGCCCCGGCTGCACACGAAAGCCAATAAATTTGCCATTTTCGATTGCAGGCGAAGGTGTAGCAATATCCATTAATTTGCGCGGATTAGCCATGACCTGCTGACGAAAGTTCGCCAGGTCGGGGGGGGGACTCGCAGGCTGGTTTCTCATTTGGGGCGGCTGTCTATTGACCCCGGGGAAATTGCCCGGACCGGGAGAGAAGCGGGGATTAGTGTTGCTTGCTGTTTTTGTGCGGGACTTGTCGTTAAGCTTTTTGACTGGCAAGGCCAGCTCTTCTTGCTTGCCGTTATTGTCCAGAATCACTTTTTGCGGCAATATCTGAAGAATGGTAACGCCGTCTTCCAGCTCATCCCCTTTTGCATAAACCTTCTGCCTTCCGTTATTTGAAGAAATAAGCGCAAAACCATCTCTGGATTTATAAGCAACTATGCCGTGCAACTTGAGGTTCAGTTTTTTCGGTACAACCACGGGAGCAACAGGCTCTTTTGGAGGTTTCTTGACAGGCTTGCTTACCTTTTTGACCTGACCAAACAAATGCTGCTGGGCAATTAACTTGCCATAATTGACTTTTTGTTTGGTACTATTATTTAACTGGGTCACGATGGGTGACTTGGTATTACTCAGCACTTTTTCTGGCGTAAGGATTAACCACATTAATTTTGCCAGTGAAATACCAAGCGCAATAATTAACAGGATACTGACAAAGTTTGCTAGCCTGGGCTTTGAGTTTGAATTTAAAGTTGCAACCGCTGCGTTCATATTATTTTATTTTTTTGGATTATTGCGCGATTATAACGCCTAACTCGACATTTTACCATTAGAGACAACACAATAATAAGCCCTTTCTTGCCAAGCCTGATACATCAAAGCACTCTAATAATCGCCAATAATCGCCCGAAAATGGCTCGAATAATTGCTGTGCCGCCCTATCCAAGCAACAGCTCTGCAACTTCCCGATATTTTTCAGCACTTTTAGCTATTACCTCTTTGGGCAAGTGAGGTCCGGGAGGAGTCTTGTCCCATTCCATTTGTTCCAGATAATCCCTGATATACTGCTTGTCAAACGATGGCGGACTGATTCCTGGTCGATATTTGTCAGCAGGCCAAAAACGTGATGAATCGGGTGAGAGAATTTCATCAATCAGAACCAGGCGACCATGTTCATCCGTACCAAATTCAAACTTGGTATCGGCTATTATAATCCCTCTGGAAAGCGCATAATCAGCAGCCTCCGAGTAAAGCTCAAGACTAACCCGCCGAACTTCTTCGGCAAGGAAGCCGCCAATCAGCGCGTGCATCTTTTTAAAACTGATATTTTCATCATGCTCTCCCATCTCTGCCTTGGTCGAAGGTGTAAACAGCACTTCAGGTAGTTTATCAGCCAGCTTTAAACCGGCGGGAAGCTCAATGCCACTTATCTTGCCGCTATTCTGATAGTCTTTCCACGCTGAACCGATAATATAACCGCGCACAATTGCCTCAACGGGTAATGGCTTTAATTTTTTGACAATAACACTGCGCCCTTCGAGCATTGCTTTTTCACTTTTGGTCAACTTTAAATTATCAAGGGTGAGATTGCTAAAATGATTGCTGATAATATGCGAAAGCCTGTTAAACCAGAAATTGGAAACCTGGGTTAACACAATACCTTTATCAGGAATGGGATCAGGCAAAATCACATCAAATGCCGAAAGACGATCGGTTGTGACAATGAGCATGTGCTTGTCATCAACATTATAAATATCACGAACCTTACCCTTGGCAATGAGTGGCAAGTATTTTAATTTGGTTTCAAAGACAGGCTTGCTCATATGAATGTCTTAATCCATGAATTTTATTAAAACGCAACTTTATCATTTTAACGGAACAAGAAAAATAGTAAAAAATAACGTAACTACCCAGATTGCCCTTTATTTTGCCCAATAGCTGCGTTAAAAGTGCTCATTTATACTTAGAATCTCAAGTTTCGGAGTTCAAAAAACAGCACAGTCTTGTTAGCTGTCTGCGACGCAAAAGCGATATTTCCCAATCATGACTTTGTGGTGTATTATTGAACCACATTTGACAAAGTGGAAATCAAAATGACAAGACAAAGCATTACTTTAACAACTCCTAATGATAATTGGTTAAAAAACCAGATACAAAGTGAAGAATATTCAAGCAAAAGTGAAGTGATCAACGACTTAATTAGAAGAGCTCGTGCCAAACAAGGTGAAATTGAGTATATCCGTAGTAAGTTGATAAAATCGGAAAAAAGTGGTTTCTCTGATCAATCTAAAGAGGCAATATTGACAGAATTCAAGGATGAATTACGTCATGAAAAAAAGTTATAAACTCTCTTTAGAGGCAAAAGAGGACTTACGGCGTATCTATCATTATGGCTTTAACCACTGGGGAGAAGAACAGGCTGATAAGTATTATTTTTCATTCTTTGAGTGCTTTGAATTAATAGCTGAGAAACCATATATGTATCAGGCTGTTGATTATATTCGTAAAGGTTACAGGCACTGTGTATGCGGTGTGGATACAATCTATTTTCGAGTAGAAGATAGTGGAATGGTTGAAATTATGAGTATAATTAGGCAGCAAGAGATATAAAACAAGCTAACAAGTTACTCAAAATGGACTTGCCGTAAGCGGTCAGAGTTTTGCGCTCAAGTCTTTAATTTTGCGTGTCGCTCTTTTTATCTATTGCGCCCCCCGCTGTTTTATGTCTATGCACAAATAAAGACCTGACCCCGCTAACCCTTTCCCTGCCACCATCCCCCGTATTCCGCAAGGCTTCATACGGGCTACCTGTTCTGTCCCCTGTC
>JALVDQ010000493.1 GCA_027008885.1 Thiotrichaceae bacterium
GAACAGATACGCATAAAGGCGATACGGTCACGATGTTGTGGATCCATATTTGCCTGAATTTTGAAAATAAAGCCGCTAAATTTTTCTTCCAGTGGCGAAACTTCACGGCTGGTCGCCTGACGCGGCAATGGTGCAGGGGCGTATTTAACAAAATCTGCCAGCAATTCGGCGACGCCAAAGTTGTTTATTGCTGAACCAAAGAAAACCGGGGTGAGTTCGCCGCGCAAATAGGCTTCTTTGTCAAATTCATTGCTTGCGCCAAGCACCAGTTCGATTTCTTCGCGTAATTCATCCGCCTGTGTACCGATTAATTCATCCAAACGCGGATTGTCGATGCCATCAATGGTTTCGCCTTCAAGGATTTTGCCGTCATGGTTGGGGTCGTATAAATGCACGCGGTCATGGTGTATGTGGTAAACGCCCTTGAGTCGCTTGCCCATGCCAATCGGCCATGTAACCGGAGCGCATTTGATTTTCAAAATGCTTTCAACTTCATCCAGCAACTCAATCGGATCACGCCCTTCGCGGTCAAGCTTGTTGATAAAGGTCATAATGGGGGTGTCGCGTAAACGGCAGACTTCCATCAGCTTAATCGTTCTGGGCTCGACGCCTTTGGCGACATCAATCACCATTAAGGCTGAATCAACCGCTGTCAGGGTGCGATAGGTGTCTTCCGAGAAGTCTTCGTGCCCTGGGGTATCCAGCAGATTGATGATTTTATCCGGATCGCCGGGATTTTCCTTATTGAGTGTATAGGGAAACTGCATCACGGAGGATGTGACCGAAATGCCACGATCTTTTTCCATTGCCATCCAGTCAGAGGTGGCATGACGCGCTGCCTTGCGCCCCTTTACCGACCCTGCAAGCTGAATCGCGCCACCGAATAACAGTAGTTTTTCGGTGATGGTGGTTTTACCCGCGTCGGGGTGCGAAATAATCGCAAATGTGCGACGCAGTGAGGTTTCTTCAGCGTGTGTTGACATGGTTTATGATGCTTTTTGCAAGGAAAGCTGTGAAGGCAAGCCAATGACTAAAGCCTCAAGCAGTGCTTTTTGTGCGTGCAGACGGTTTTCTGCTTCATCCCAGACGACGCTTTGTGGTCCTTCAAGCACGGCGGTGCTGACTTCTTCTTCACGGTGTGCAGGCAAACAGTGCATGAAAATGGCATCTTTATCAGCCAGTGCCATTGCCGCCGAATCAACTTTAAAGTGTTTAAAGGCTTTTTCACGAATTTTCTGCTCTTGTTCCTGCCCCATGCTTGCCCAGACATCGGTTACAACCACATCAACCCCTTTAACTGCATCAGCAATATTATGATAAAGCGTTACATGCTCCCTGAGTGTTTCCATGAGTTCAGAGTTTGGCTCGTATCCTTCGGGACATGCTATATTGAGGTGAAAACCAAATTGTTTGGCGGCATTCATCCATGAATGGCACATATTATTGCCATCGCCCACATAGGCAGCTGTTTTCCCCCTGATGCTGCCGCGATGCTCTTCGTAAGTCATCATATCAGCGAGAAGCTGGCAGGGGTGAAAATCATCGGTGAGCGCGTTAATAACGGGAACACTGGAGTGGGCAGCAAATTTCTCAACAATGTCATGCCCAAAGGTGCGGATCATCACAGCATCAACCATGCTGGAGATCACACGCGCACTGTCTTCAATGGGTTCGCCGCGACCTAACTGGGTATCGCGTGTCGAAAGAAACATGGCATGACCGCCAAGCTGGTTCATGCCGGCTTCAAATGAAACCCGTGTGCGTGTGGATGATTTCTCAAAAATCATCGCCAGTGTCATGTTTTTGAGTGGTTCGTATATTTCACCGCTTTTCCATTGTTTTTTCATTTCAATGGCGCGCTGCACAAGTTGTTGTAACTCGTCAGGGGTAAAATCCATCAAAGTAAGAAAATGTCTGATTTTTGACATAATCGTAATCCTGTTATGAAAGAGGTTTTATTTAACAAAGTTCTGAACCAGGATGCTGACTGTTTTGACTATTTCGTCAGCCTGTTCTTTGGTGATAATCAATGGCGGCAGCAGTCGAATCGTTTTGCCTGCTGTAACATTGATCAACAGCTTTTGATCAAGCGCCTGCTTGACCAGATCACCACAGTCTTTATTTAACTCAATGCCAAGCATTAAACCCTTGCCGCGAATATCAACAACGCCTTCGACGTTGCTTAATTCCTGTTTCAATTGTTGTAGCAGGTATTGCCCCATATTTTCTGCATTGGCACAGAGGTTTTTCTGTGTGATTACATCAAGCACACTGAGTGCGGCACGGGTTGCCAGCGGATTGCCGCCAAAAGTCGAGCCATGTGTACCAGGGGAAAAGACCTCAGCCGCTTTCCCGGATGCCAGACAAGCGCCAATCGGTACGCCGTTGCCAAGTGCTTTTGCCAGTGTCATAACATCAGGCTTGATATTATTGTGTTGAAAAGCAAACCACTTGCCTGTCCTGCCCATGCCGGTCTGGATTTCATCCAGCATCATCAGCCAGTTATTTTTGTTACAAATCTCACGAATCTGATTGAGATAATCATCATCCGGCACCACCACGCCGCCTTCTCCCTGAACGGGTTCAACTAATATTGCAACAATATCGGCGTTGTTTTCGGCGACCTTGTTGATGGCATCAATATCATTGTAATTAACCCGCACAAAGCCTTCGACAAGCGGTGAGAAACCCGCCTGAACCTTGCGACTGCCTGTGGCAGACAAGGTAGCAAGCGTGCGCCCGTGAAAACTGCCTGATGCGACGATTATGTTGGGGCGTTCAATGCCCTGTTGTTTGCCATAAAGTCGCGCCAGTTTAATCGCAGCTTCATTGGCTTCTGCACCAGAATTTCCAAAAAACACCTTGTCCATGCCCGATAAAGCGCAAAGCTTGTCGCCAAGCTCTATCTGGTGGGTTATTTTATAAAGATTAGAGGTATGAATAAGGGTGCGTGCCTGCTCTGCAATGGCATCTGCCACCTCAGGGTTGGCATGACCCAGGCTACACACGGCAACACCAGCAACGGCATCAAGATATTTGTTACCCTCAGTATCAAAGAGGTATGCACCTTTGCCACTTTCAAAAGCAACGGGCAGAGGAGCGTAAGTCGACATAAGTGATTCAGACACAACAACATTTCCTGCGTTAAACACAAAAGGAGCAGGCTCTTCCGGTAAATAAAGCTTATTAGAATCCTGCTCGCACTTTTGCGAGAAAACGAGCGATGCTGTCAGATAATATTCCAGTTGTCAATCCAATTCTTTGTTGAGCCACTTGCGCTGTGCGTTAAGCTGTTGAAACATAAGGACTGATAAACAGGAAGAAGGTATAACTCATTGATTTTATTATAGGGTGAAAATTCTGAGAAAGAGAGCTTTTCCAAAAAAAAGCATTGTAAGTCATTGATATATGTATAACCCTTGGGGTAAATTTTTTTTGAAGGCACTATTTTCTAATATGATTTCAATAACTTGTATACAACGCAAGTGCCTCTTGTTTTTGTTTATCTATTACCTCCTTGTGAATCTCAAGCACTATAAATCGCAAAACAAATCGCAAAATAAAAAAACAAACGAAAGAGGTAGCCGTTTATCAGGGAAACATGAGAAAGAATAAACATTAATCTTATATTAAGCTATGGCTACCTATAATTTTAGACTCTTAGGGTTTAGTTTTGCTGTAGCTTGCTACAAAATAATAAAAATAACACTAAGCGAACTGGGTAAACACCCCATTCTTGCGGAAAAGGTGTTTATACTCTGAAAATTATAATAATCAAAAAAAGCTAGTTAATCTAGCAAGGGCAAATAAAAAATGAGAAAAAAAATACTTTCAATGTCTATTGCTGCTGTTATGACAGCATTTACAAGTTCGGGGGTTATGGCGTTTGATACCGATGGTTGTTCAACTTGTTCTAATGACGGACCGATTCTGGTTCAGAATGAAGCTGATATGGCAGCTGGATACCAAGGCAATAACCTACCTGAAATAAATGGTACACCTGCAGATAAACAGAATCCTCACCCTCCAGTACAATCTTTTACCAACCTTAAACTTTCTTCCAATGGTTTAGGTGATGCTTTAATCTTCCCAATGTTTAAGCAGGAAGATGGTTGGGGAACAGAAATTGTTGTAAGAAATACTGATCAGGATCATGCTATTGTAGCTAAAGTTGCTGTTTATGCTGCGGATGATTCTGAAGAAGTATTGGATTTTAATGTTTACCTGTCTGCTACCGATGTTGCGCGTTTCAAGATAGAGAATGGAAAAGTAACCAGTGAAGACGGCTCAATTCTTCGCGTATTCCCGGCCCCTTCTAGTAACTCAAATGATGTCACACGTGATAAGTTTGCTTCAAAAGCCAGACCTTTTAGCCGGGATTTAAGCGCAACAACAGGTTACGTTGTTGTTTATGGTATGGCTCAAGCTTCTACTGATCAAGATTCTATTGATGACCAGGATATGCGTTACCATAAACAACATCCTCGACTGTTCAAAAACTATAGGCGTGAGCTTGATACATGCCGACCTGGCTGGAGAAATGGTCATCAAAATGCCATGAAAAATGGAACATACACAAGACATACACTCGCGTCGCCCAGTGTTGAGAATTATAGTGTTGCGGCTCCCAATCAGGCAAATAACTGTAACCTGGTGGTAAATGCAGATGCTTTTGATGCCATTAACAGAGTCGTTGATTCAGCAACGCAAGCTTCAGTACTTGCAAGTAAAATTACAGATAAAGCAACTGCTTTGCAAGCAAGCTTGCAAGTAAATGTAATGTTAACTGAAGTTAATGCTCTTGGTAATATCCTTGGTGATATAGATTCTAAAGTTACCCAGGTTCAAAAATTACTTGAAGTATCAAAAACAGCTATTGATAAAGCAATAGAGGTAATAAATCCTAATGATCAGGCAACTCCAGAGCAATTAGCTAAAATTGCTTCTACTATAAATGATATAGCTCAAGAAGTTGCAACAGCCGCTACGAGCGCATCTAGTTCAGCAACTCCTTCTGCACCTGGTAACTTCTTTGGTGATGTTGATCCAAGTCTGACAGGAATCGTCAGACTGTACAATGCAACAAATGGTGCAAGAGATATGATTCTTCCTGCGACAGCCATTGAAAACTTTACCTCTGGAAATAAAATTATTTATACAGAGGGCGAAATAGCATCTTTGCAAGACAGAAGAATTGTAGATGGTAGTAATGGTTGGGCAAAATATTTCGAACATGGTATCAGAACTGATGCTAAAGCATTTACAGTCCGACAAGCAGTCTATAATTTTGCTGCTGATTCATTGGCTAATCAACTGGTCATTACACAGCCTTATAAGCGTGTATTAGTTCAATTGGGAAATGATGACGGTTATTGGCAAGATACAGATAAAGATTTTGGTGGGTTTTCATTCCTTTATAATGTTTTTGATGAAAATGAACATATTGACAATATTTCCTATACAGAATCACCGCATAATTCAGGTCGCAAAATTCTTCCAAATGAGTTAGAGATTATGGCTAATCTGGAAGAAGGTACTGAATTTGATGGTAAAGATGGCTTCGCTATGCTGAGATTCACTGATATTAATGGAAATGACTCAGGGCTACCTGCCATTATTACCCAAATGATTGGCACAACTGTTGGCGGCGTTCCACAGGTTAACTGGGTTTATTCTCAAACTAAATAATAGATAGACTTGATTCAGCCTTAAAAACAACTTGCATGGCTTAATTTAAGCTATGCAAGTATTTAAGCTCTTTTGAATCAAAACTATTATCCAAAAATAAAAAACAATGGGGACAAAATGAAAAAGTCTATAATAATAAAGCACATTGTCTTGGGAACTCTGGCAAGTGCTATTTTAACTGCTTGTGGCGGTGGGGGTGGTTCCGACTCATCAGGCGCTAAAGAGGTTTGTAGTTTCGCACTGCAAGGAAATAACCCGCTCCAGTTAAATCTGGGTGAAAGTTATGTTGAGCCAGGTTTTAGTATCACAGGTGCCAATAACCAGGTGATTCAGGGCACAACAACAGGTACGGTTGATTCATCTACAGCAGGAACCTATACCCTGGTCTATACAGCAGAGAGTTGTTCTAATAATGCTTCAAGAACGGTTATTGTTCAGGAGGCAGCAGGAGCATGTAACTATGAGCTGAACGGTGATAATCCATTGACCTTGACAGTGGGTACTGATTATCAAGAACCAGGCGTTAGAATCACAGATGCAAATAATCAACAGCTTACTGGTAAAATAACTGGTGCAGTAGATAAAAATACTGTGGGCGAATATCAACTCACTTACAAAAGTGATAGTTGTAATAATGATGTAACGCGT
>JALVDQ010000494.1 GCA_027008885.1 Thiotrichaceae bacterium
TTAGTGATCATTATCTGAAAAGCCGGCGTCTGGATGCCGAATATTTTGAATCTGTTTACCAGGGGCTTGGCGCCATTATTAATAATAAAGTTGATGTCATGGTTTACGATGACCCCCTGCTAAAGTACACCATTCAGCAAAATTTCGATGATAAACTACGGGTGACTGACAGCTTGTTTGAACCCCAAAGCTATGGCATTGCATTCCCCGAAAAAAGTGCCTTGCGTGAACCGGTTAACCGCGTCATGCTAAAAATTATTCACAGCGACGAATGGACTGAAACAATAAAAAAATATTTAGGCAAGTAAGATAAGTCCCTCCAGTTTATTCAAAACAGATCATTCAGCGCAACTGAATTAAGCACCAGGCAGTGGCGGATTCAGCTCTCAAAAAATACCTTTGTTGATATAAAAATAGCACAGGCAAAACCTCGTAAAATCGCAATGCTTTGCCTGCCCGTATTAAACACCCGCCTTGAATTTAACGGGCTGTCCATCCCCCAAAAAAATGAATTTATAACAAGGTTTTGGCGTTATTTTCACAAGGGAGGTGGTTAAAAATAACATTAGCCAAGAATTTCTACTGCTGTATATGAAGTTAATCAAGTACATCTCTTACGCAAATACGCAATTTTTATTTTGTTTGATATACAGACTCAAGTTTCAGAGTTCAAAGAGCATTATGATTGCTAGGTTGGGCTGACGCAGGAAGCCCAACAAAGAAGAAAAAGGACATCCATAATTATACTATTGGTATCTGTATCAAAGGATTAAATTATGGGTGTCCTAGATTTACTTCTGGCTAGTGCTGGCGGTAGTTGTGCATCAACAATAAATTTGAATCCCATAATCTTATGCGACATTTAAGATGGGGTGATCAAATTGTCGGGCGGCATATAATAAAACAGCTTTTATATCATCATCTTCCAGATAAGGGAAATCTTCCAGGATTTCTTTGTTTGTCATACCACTGGCGAGCATATCAAGTACATCTCTTACGCGAATACGCAATTTACGAATACAAGGCTTTCCACCACATTTATCAGCTTCTATTGTTATACGTTTTAGTAAATCTGTTGTCATGGTTTACTCCTCAGATTTGATTTTTCCGTTTTTGCAATTATAACAGGATAGTATCATGCTGATTCATCACGTTTAATAATAGTAAGAAAGGACACCCATAATTATACTGATTAATTATGGGTGCCCTAGATTATTTTGCCAAAGGCACGGCGAATATCATTATTTTGTTTGAATATACAGATAACCCATCCCCCCTGTTTTTGATATATTTTTAAAAATATGTCAAAAACAGGGGGGATGGGTAATCATACCGGGATGCGAGTTCCCTCTACTGTGGCATCTCGATTTCTTTCAAAAAGGAATACCTGAGTGTATTGTTATCAGTGATTGCGTTATCTGGCAGAAAATCTATGTCTGTTAGCCCTATGGCGGGATTATAGGCTTCAAAGTAGATATCGACCTTTTCAGGGTTTCCAATCAGGCTGCGCGGGAAACTCATTTCACTTGTGAACTGACTGGAGCTGTGGGAAACTTTTTTAATGAATTGCCATTTCCAGTTCGTTCCATTACCCGTATATTTCCATAAATTATATGCCTGAATCATATATTCAACGCCGACAGGCATGGAGTTGTCCCAGCCTTTAAAGCCTGTGGCATTATTGATGTCTGTATCAAAGTAAGTGATATGTCCCCAGCTCATTTGAACAGGGTTATGGTACTCATAAGCCAGATAAACCTGGTTTTCATCGTGTGCCATCCATATTTCTTTCCAATCAACAGATTGTGAATTGCTAGAGTCTTTGGCATCCGCTCCAAAAGACTGTAAATACTGCCACTCGTCTAATTGAGCATCAAGATTGATTGTGCCGTTAACAGGATTTGATATTGAAATATCAAGATTCAGGGACAGTGTAACGGTATTCTGGTCTTCATTCTGATCAGGGCTACTGTCTTCGGCGGTGACACGCACAAAATAGTTTTTCTTGGACAAATTTTTCAGCGTGTACTGATTGGCAACATGATTCGCCGGATCATCGTCCCATGCCGGGTTTTTCTCGAATTTGACATGGCTGAACTTAATTTGGTCAGAAAAATCTGCTTTACTTGCAATACTGATATTGTATTTTACCGGTAGCGACTGGTCTTTTGCGCTGTCCCAAAAAACAATCATTTCATTTGAATTTTTTCCGGGGATGACTTTTTGCACGCCGACTCTTGCAGGTGTCGATTGGTTTGCATATTTCCCTGTGTGCATCCATTCTGGTGGCTGCGTATCTTTCATCAGGCTTGCATTATCCAGTTTGCCAAGATAATCAAGGTCAACCGTATTGATTTTGCCTCTTAGGGTGAGATAGCTGAGCCAGCCATTCTGCTTGACTACCGTGGTAAAAAGTTCATCGTACAAGTCAGGAGAACGATCCATCATATAGTCCAGACTTAAAATGGTGAAGCCGTCAGGACGATTCGCCTCAGAGATCAGCTTGGGCGCGATATTAATATGGTTATCAAGGAAATAAGGGCTTTTTCCCTGATGTGAAGAATCACTATCCAGCATATAGCTTTCGAATAACATCGCATTGATATAGGGGCGAATGCTGTAATCAATGGGCTTGATATCATAAATTGAATTGTACAAGCCTGCCTGATGATAATAAGCACCGCGATTGGCTACAATAACCTTGTCAGGATAGGTATCGCTAATAAATTTGACTGTTTTTTGCATTTCAGCAACAGCCCACGGATACCAGCCTGTTCCAGTATAGGGACCGGCAGTATCAATCGTATCAAGGAAAAAACCATCAAAACCAAAATTGGCAAACTTGCTCTCGAGCTGATTTGCGTCACGTTCTCCAGCAATTTGCTTTAAACCTGCGGCATATTTTCGCTGTGAAAATAGCGGGCTTCCGCCGATACGCATTTCATTGATAACCCAGCGCCAATCGCTGTTTGGATAGATATAATAGCCACCAAAAATACCATTTGTATCAGCTATTGAATCATGCTCATAAACTGCCTGCTCGGAATCATAAACAGAATCCATATAGAAAGAAGCAATACCCGTGTTTTGATACACTTTTTGGTGGGTCTCTTCATCAATATAAACTGGTCCTTTTCCCAGGTGAGTAATGGGTAGCTCATCTTCCTCCGGAGTATCTTCGCCGATACTGATGTAACCGAGCACATAGGCAACTCCCGCATCCTGTAGTTCCTTCACTACTTTAGGTGTAACTCCGGCGCTATTTGGGTGCAAGACAACAACATCAAATGTCTTCATTTTTTGCATGTTTTCTGCTGAAAAATCATCGCCATAATAGAGTAAAAATCTGGAAGAAGAGTTTATCCCTTGAAGTGGGCCACGTGTCTCTGCGAAAGCAGAGCTGGCAAAGAACAAGAGTAAAGTGGTTATTATCAGCCGCAAACTGATTAAGGGGTTCATTATGACCTCCATGTCGTAATAAAATCCAGGAGCCTGCCGAGAACTGGAAATTGACTGCAAATCCCAGCTTTCAGACAGGCACCCAAGGGTAATTTTGTGGATGAATTTTTTGAATCCGGTATTTTGACACATCGCATTAAGTTAAAGTTTTAATCTGCTTTCAATTTAGTCATTATTAAGCCAGTCAACTGATAGACGGCATTATTTGGCGGACAGGAGGTTAATTCCCGGATTTATACCCTTAAATACATTCTTCGGCATTAAGAGTATATACTCAGCTATTTTTGTTTCAGGTTATACAGTTTTTATGCATTACACAGAAAAATTCGATGTGATTGTCATTGGCGGTGGTCATGCGGGGACTGAAGCAGCCCTTGCGCCAGCGCGCATGGGGCTAAAAACACTCCTGCTGACGCACAATATCGAAACCATTGGCGCAATGAGCTGCAATCCCGCCATTGGAGGCATTGGCAAGGGTCATATCGTCAAGGAGATTGATGCACTCGGCGGTGCCATGGCTCACGCAGCAGACAAGGCTGGCATCCAGTTTCGCACCCTCAACGCCAGCAAGGGTCCGGCAGTTCGTGCAACCCGCGCGCAAGCAGACCGTATTCTTTACAAGGCAGCAATTCGCCAGGCAATTGAATCGCAACCGAATTTAAGCGTCTTTATGCAGGCGGTTGACGACCTGATTGTGGAAGGTGATGGTGATAATCAGCGTGTTACTGGTGTACGCACTCAAATGGGCTTGAGTTTTTCTGCGAAAACAGTGATCCTGACCGTGGGCACATTTCTTGGCGGCAAGATTCATATCGGTCTGCAAAATCATGCCGGAGGACGCGCCGGTGATCCGCCCTCCATTGCTCTGGCAGAACGCCTGCGGGAAATGCCGTTTCGGGTTGAACGCCTGAAAACAGGGACACCCGCGCGTATTGACTCACGCTCCATTGATTTTGGCAAATTGCAGGAACAGCCCGGCGACACGCCCATTCCAACTTTTTCCTATATGGGCAAGCCAGAAGATCACCCGCGCCAGATTTCTTGCCATATCACATATACGAATCCCCAAACCCATGAAATTATCCAGCGTGGACTGGATCGCTCGCCACTCTATACCGGCGTAATTGATGGCGTTGGACCGCGCTATTGCCCCTCGATTGAGGACAAGATTGTGCGTTTTGCCGACAGGGACAGCCACCAGATTTTTATCGAACCGGAAGGTCTGAACACTTATGAAGTCTATCCAAACGGCATCTCAACCAGCTTGCCCTTTGATGTGCAGCTTGACTTTATTCGCTCCATACAGGGCTTTGGAAACGCACATATTACGCGCCCTGGCTATGCCATCGAATACGACTTTTTTGACCCGCGTGACCTGAAACCCACGCTGGAAACCAAATTTGTCAACGGCTTGTATTTTGCCGGGCAAATCAACGGCACAACCGGATACGAAGAAGCTGCCGCACAGGGCTTGCTTGCCGGTATCAATGCGGCGCGCCAGGTGCAGGAAAAAGATGCCTGGTTCCCGAAACGCAGCGAAGCCTATATCGGTGTCATGGTGGATGACCTGATTACACACGGCACCCAGGAGCCTTATCGCATGTTTACCAGCCGTGCGGAACATCGTCTGTTGCTACGCGAAGATAATGCCGACCTGCGTTTAACTGAAGTCGGGCGTGAACTGGGGTTGGTGGACGATCAACGCTGGCAGTCATTCAGCCAGAAACGCGAGCAAATCGAACGTGAAATGCAGCGTTTGCGCGATACCATTCTGCGCCCGGATGACATCAGCAAGGATGAAACACAACGCCTGTTTGGTACCAGACTCAACCGTGAATACCGTTTGGGAGAACTCTTGCGTCGCCCCAAAGTCAGCTACCAGGCACTTATGTCTTTGCCACGCTTTGGACCAGCGGTAAGCGATCCAAAAGTTGCCGAACAGGTCGAAGTACAATTCAAATACGCGGGTTACATCGAACGTCAGCATCAGGAAATCGAAAAGCAGAAAAAACATGAAGAAATGGTATTGCCAGAGGATTTTGACTACAACGCAATCAAGGGTGGATTATCCAATGAAGCGCGTCAAAAACTGCAACAACAAAAACCCGCAACCATCGGGCAAGCCTCGCGTATTCCCGGCATTACACCCGCCACCATTTCGATTTTAATGGTGCATCTGAAAAAACATCGCCAGCAGCGCCACATTGACCCACACCTTGATGCTGGCTGATTGAGCGAGAAATAAAAAAATGCAAATAGATCAACTGTGGGATTCAGGACTGCAACAACTTGGCTGCCAGGCAAGTGAAAAACAGCTTGAGCAGCTCAAACAATATATTGAACTGCTGCATCGCTGGAATAAAACATATAACCTCACGGCAGTTCGCAAGCCGCAGGACATGGTTCCGCTGCATATTTTTGACAGCCTCGCGGTTGCCGACCTGATAGCAGGAGATAACTGTCTGGACGTGGGAAGCGGCGCGGGATTGCCCACAATCCCGCTTGCCATTATGCAAACACAACGACAATTTAGCGCACTGGACACGAATGGCAAAAAGACCCGTTTTATCCAGCAGGCAGTGATTCAACTGGGTTTAAAAAATGTTAACGTAATTCAGGCAAGAATCGAAAACTGGCAGGCAGAGAACCGCTTTGACGCGATTATCAGCCGAGCCTTTGCATCCATCCATAACTTTGTCAATGCTTCCTCAAGACACCTTGCGGAGGATGGCATTTTATACGCCATGAAAGGGCAGTTTCCCAAAGCAGAAATGGA